>CAZCKF010000083.1:892-9656 GCA_964499155.1 uncultured Chitinophagaceae bacterium | reverse complement strand
TCTACAGCAAAAGGGTTGTGTTATGCGCTGCAAAAACCATTGATTGCCCTCAGCACATTAAAAATGATGGCCAATGCAGCGGAAAAAAATGCGGGAACATTGTTATGCCCCATGATCGATGCTCGAAGAATGGAAGTTTTTACTGCATTGTACGATGATAAACTGAATGAAATTGAAAAGCCGCATGCTGTAATTATTGATGAAAACTTTATGCAAAATCACCTTAAACATTCACCTGTAATTTTCTTCGGAAATGGAAGCAAAAAGGCAGGAAATTTTATAAAAAATAGCAATGCTTTATTTAACAATGTTGCATTTAATGCATGTGATCTTGTGACCCTTGCATATCAGGCTTTTAAAGAGGAAAATTTTGCCAACATGGCATATATAGAACCTTATTATGTGAAGGAATTTTACACAACTGCCAAAATCAACAACACAATATAATTTTTAAAAATTTTCTATATATCACTTTCAAAAGCGAAGTCTGCCGATTAAATTTGCAATCACCCTTCACCTAATGAAGTAACTATGAATAACTACGAACTAACCCTTGAACCTCCGGTTCAGCACACAACGACGTCCTCACTAAACATTGACCTGGTAAACCTGAAAAAAGCATCGCTTATACTCAGGGCTATCAATCATAAATTAAGGCAGCAGATACTGCGCCTGATTAGTGATAACAGCAGGATGACCGTTACAGACATTTATGTTCAGTTAAGACTTGAACAATCTGTTGCATCGCAACATCTTGCGATCTTGCGCAAAGCCGGCTTTGTAATCACTGAACGTGATGGCAAATTCATTTACTATTCAGCTAACAAACAGCGAATGGAGGAACTGAACCAGTTCATCTTCGATTTGCTTGACTAAACATTGTACATCTCATTAAAGAAAAGGCGGGTAATTCCCGCTTTTTTCATGCCCCTGCATGAGCATGTTTTCACATTCCAATGACTTTTATTGTGCCCAGCTCCGTTTACCTTTGCACAAACGCGCAATATGTTTATTAAGCAATTATATACAGGGTGTATCAGTGAAGCTGCCTATTACATTGAAAGTGAGGGTGAGGCAGCAGTAGTTGACCCACTTAGAGATATTGATGCATATCTCGCGCTAGCTTCAGAAAGAAATGCTTCCATCAAATACATTTTTGAAACACATTTTCATGCTGATTTTGTAAGCGGTCACCTTGATCTCTCCAGTGCAACAGGTGCACCCATCGTGTATGGCCCCAATACTGAAACAAAATTTCCTGTTACGATTGCAAAAGATGGTCAACAATTCAAATTGGGAAAGCTAACGATCGAGGTTTTACACACGCCAGGACATACACTTGAATCCACCTGCTATTTATTGCGCGATGAAGCAGGTAAACCGCATTGCATATTTACTGGAGATACTTTATTTGTTGGAGATGTTGGTCGCCCGGATCTCGCACAAAAAGGAGCTGAATTAACGATGGAAGATCTTGCAGGCATGTCATACGACAGTCTTCAAAATAAAATTGTTCCGCTTCCGGATGATGTAATAGTGTACCCGGCGCATGGCCCTGGCAGTTCCTGTGGCAAAAATCTCGGACCGAATACATTCAGTACGATCGGCGAAGAGAAGCAAAGCAATTATGCACTGCAGGCAAAAACGAGAGAAGAATTTATTAAATCCGTTACAGAAGGTCTTGCAGCACCGCCAAATTATTTTCCGATCAATGCAAAGATCAACAAGGAAGGATATGAAAGTCTTGATGCAGTTGTGAACCAGGGAATGACTGAATTATCAGTGGAAGAATTTAAAAAAATTAAAGACGATCATATAATCCTGGACACAAGAAAAGCCACTGAATTCACACATGGTTTTGTACCAGATTCAGTATTCATCGGATTGGAAGGACGCTTTGCAGAATGGGCCGGCAGCCTGCTTCCATTTGATAAGCCGATGATCCTAGTTACTGAAAAAGGAAAAGAAAAAGAATCCATCGTCCGATTAGCACGCGTTGGTTTTTCCCAGGTGAAAGGTCATTTAAAGGGTGGCTTCGACACTTGGCGCGATGCTGGAGAACCTATTGATATGATCATTGATGTAGAAGCAGACGAATTGATGATGGATATGCCACATGATCCACAATTAGTGGTTCTCGATGTAAGAAAAGAAACGGAATATGCAGACGGACATTTAAAAAGCGCAGTGAATATTCCGCTCAATGATATGAATGATCCGGGTAGCATGGCCAACCTTGAAGAAACTCAAAATCTGTATGTGCATTGCGCAGGCGGATATCGCAGCGTAATCGCAGCCTCACTCATGAAACGCCAGGGCATTCATAATTTGAGAAATGTGCTTGGTGGCTGGAATAAGATCAAGGAGCAGGAGAAGGTGGAGATTGTGAAGGAAGCGAGTGTGCTGAATTAGAGAGAGGTTGATTGTTGGAAGGCAGTGGGCCCTGGTCAGTGGAAGGCTTCGACTGAACCTCTGACTTTTGAAAGTTTATGAAATTTGGCTCAGCATGACACGAAACTATAAACGAGGGGTCGCTCTATGAGATTCTTCACATTTCAACCATTTCAATAGCAATTCGGATGCACCGTCAAATTTTCAAATTGTATTTTTTGCGTCTTTGCGTGAAGACTCTTCTTCAAATTTATCCGCCCACTTCCACCTCCGATGACTCCACAAATAACTCTCTGGCTGATTCCTGATCGCGTCCATTAAATAATCTGCATATTTTTTTGTCAACTCTCCTTCTGTAAGTGCCGCGGGATTTTCACTGCCGAGTGCAAAATGAATTTTATAATAGCCTCGTTTCACTTTTGAAAAATGACAGAATACAACCGGAATGTTTCCTCTCCTCGCTCCTGTTTCCGGCGCTTTTAAAAAGGGTGCGGGTTTGCTGAAAAATGGAAACCACCGGGCATTTCGCGGATCACCCGGACTTTGATCTGCAACAAGAGCAAGAACTCCTCTCGTATTTCTTTGGGGAATGATGGCCTTACTCACTGTTGTTGCAGGTAACAAAACAGCCCCCGTCCGGCTGCGCATTTTTTTAAAAATATTTTCAAATGTTTTATTAGTTAAAGGCATGTATACCGTCAGCAACTTCTGTTGCAAATGCAATGGGATTCCAAGGTTTGCATATTCCCAGTTGAAAAAATGCCCGGAATGCAATTGAACGCGGTGGTGTTTTTCATTCAACTCATTGATTAATGAAAAATCCCCATTAAAATGTTTTCGAATAAAACCTTTGGACGCGCTGAATAATTTAATCGTCTCAATAAATTGGTCAGTGAAATTTCTGTAAAACTTTTTTGCGATCAATTTTTTCTCATGTATTGTTTTTTCAGGAAATGCTATTTCAAGGTTTTTCAATACTACTTCCTGCCTGTATTGCATAACACGATAAACGAAAAAGAATGCAACTTCAGAAAAAAGATACAGCACCGGCATCGGTAACAGGGAGAGCAGGTAAAAAATTCCATACAACAAATGATGCATGCAGATATATTATTTTCCTTCATCAGGAAATTGCGGTTGATAATCTTTCAGTGAAAAATGACCCTGTTTTTTCATAGATGCCCAGCCCATTATTACGCGAAACTGGTATTTTCTACCGTAGATCGTTGCACCATTGTTCCATCTCATTGCGCCACGATACCATTTCAAATATTCCATATTTTTTAACCTCCTGGGCATGCTATATTTTACAAAATAATATTCTGTACGAGGTTTCCTTTTTTTGGATAGTCAGTATTAAAATGCAACCCCCGACTTTCCTTTCTCAATGTTGCACCCTTCACGATCAGATAACCAACAGTGATCAGGTTTCTTAATTCCATTAACTGAGGTGATACAGTGGTGGTTTTGTAAAGATCTTCCGTTTCTTCCCACAACAAATCGATCCTTCTCATAGCTCTCTGCAACCTGATATCATTGCGAACAATACCGACATAGTCACTCATAACGAGCTGCAGTTCTTTCAAACTCTGGGTTATGAGGATCATTTCATTCGGTTCATGTGTACCCTGCGCATTCCAGTCTGGTATATTATTTTGAATGGAAATTTCCTTTACACGTGTGACTGCATCCAGATAACACCTGTGCGCAAACACCATCGCCTCAAGCAGAGAATTACTTGCGAGCCGGTTGGCTCCATGTAATCCTGTGCTGGCACATTCTCCACATGCATACAAATGGCGGATTGAAGTCCTTCCCCATTCATCTGTTTTAATTCCTCCGCAGCTATAGTGCGCTGCCGGTGCAACAGGTATGTAATCTTTTGAAATATCTATGCCGATTGATTTACATTTTTCATAAATGTTCGGGAAATGCTCGATGAATTTTTCCTTGCTGAAATGGGTGCAATCAAGGTAAACATGTTCAGTACCCGTTCTCTTCATTTCACTGTCGATTGCACGAGCTACAATATCTCTTGGAGCCAGGTCTTTTCTTGGATCATACCGCTCCATAAAAGCTTCTCCATTTTTATTCCGGAGAATTCCGCCATCGCCTCGCACGGCTTCTGTTATAAGAAAGGCCTGCCCACGAACACCGGGTTCATAAAGAGCTGTCGGATGAAACTGTATGAACTCCATGTTTTCAATTCTCCCCTTTGCCCGGTAAACCATCGCCACTCCATCACCTGTTGCAATTGCAGGATTTGTTGTGGTACGATACACCTGTCCATTACCTCCCGCAGCGAGGAGTGTAACACGGGAAATAATTTTTTGTATTTGGTTGTTCTCGAGATTCAGCAGGTAAACACCATAACATTCGATTCCCGGTGTTGCTTTTGTTATTAACTGACCAAGGTGGTGCTGTGTAATAATATCAAGAACAAAACAATGCTTAATTAAGCGTATATTTTTTGCTTTGTTAACTGCATCCAACAGGGCACGTTCCATTTCTCTTCCAGTTACATCCTTGTGATGCAATATCCTGTTCTCAGAATGCCCGCCTTCTTTACCAAGCTTGAAGTCACCATCAGATTCTTTATCAAATCGTGCACCCCATTCAATGATCTCATTTACGCGCTCTGGTCCTTCTTTCACAACAATTTCTACGATGGCAGGATTACACAAACCATCTCCTGCAATTAATGTATCCTCAATGTGTTTTTCAAAACTGTCATTCTCCAGGTCATTTACAACAGCAATACCACCCTGGGCATATTTTGTATTTGTTTCGTCAGCAGATGTTTTAGTGATAATGATGACCTGCTTGTCTGGATAATATTCCGCAACCTTTAATGCATAGGTGAGACCTGCAATACCAGAACCAATTACCAAAAAATCAGTTTGCATCAACAATTGGTTTATCGTTTTTCAAATAATTCACTGCCCCTTCAGTGATGAATAATTGTGCCAGACCGTATGTTAGCATTATGAGAACAGGAGCAAAGGGAAATGGATCGTAAAATTTTTCAATCGCCAGGAGAGAGTCAGATACGAGGAATAAAAATGCACCTCCAGCCAACATCCAGCCAGCCGTTTTATTTTTTATAAATAACATGTGCAGTGCTAGCATCAACATGAAGCTGATAACCACTGCATAAATTTTTACAGGCGTGTTCATATTTCCGAGTGATGGAGAAAGTAATGTGATGATGAAAGCATAATAAATGGCAACAGGTAAAAGCAACCAGGCCCTTCCCCTGACAACTTCCGTAACCCTGATAATATGAAAACAAACTATGTAAGCGAGATGAGCAAGCAGGAAGCAAACAAGTCCGCGCATAAAATTATCAGCATTATCCTTTTCATAAAGAAGAAATGTATCACCAAGACAAGATAGAGCGAGTGCAAAAATGATCCATTTCTTGATGGGTGATTGAATACCTCTTGTGGAAAAAATAAAATACAGCAGCAATGAAATTGCAATCAACGGTTTTGTTATTGTTCTCGCATTTTGTTGCTCCATGACAATCATAACAATATCCGCGATCAGGATTATGACGAATGCAAATACAAAAAAACGCGCCGGCTTTTTATTCATGCAGGTTGGTTGACTGGTTCTACCCAGGCATTGTATTCCTTGAGCAGGTTAATTAATTCTTCAACCGCAATCTCACTGCTCACATTTCGCTTGATGATTTCTTTGCCTTTATAAAGAGTAATTTTCCCCGGACCACTACCCACATATCCAAAATCTGCATCTGCCATCTCACCAGGTCCATTTACAATGCATCCCATGATGGCGATCTTCAAACCTTTCAAATGATTTGTTACGGCACGGATCTTTGCAGTTGTCTCCTGTAAATCAAAAAGTGTTCGTCCGCAACTGGGACATGAAATATATTCTGTCTTTGATATCCTGGTGCGGCTCGCCTGCAGTATGCTGAATGCTGTATAGTTGATGAATTCTTCTACTGAACGATGTTGCTGGTAATTCCTTCCAGATGAATTGGCCAATTCATTCTTATGCTGTTCATAACTTGCTTGCCACATACCGAAACATACTCCATCTCCAAACCCATCCAACAACAATCCACCCGCTTCAGTTGAATAATGAATAAGATGTTCATCGATCGTTTGCCATGATGAATCAATAATGGTTACGACTGGGTTTTTTATTTTTCTCAGAACGAGTTCGACATACATTCTTCGAATCGATTGCAATCCATTCTTATTCGTGGAGCTTAAACATATTACCACAGTGGGATCTTTACCAAGTTCGTCGATGTAACTGAAATCATTAACTGGTGAATCATCATTAAAACAATCTACCATTACAAAATTTAATGTGGGATGTTTCCATTTTGCTGAAACATATCCACTATCCTGGTAGATGGGAAATTTCGAAGTACTTATTTGATCAAACACACCTGTGGGATACATGATGATCCCAAGCGTTCCAGGCAGTGGAAAATTTATTTCCTTGTTTCCAGTAAAAACATAATCTGCAGCAGCATCACCAATATTCCACTTATCCAGTGCTTCATCATAGACGTATCCAATATGTTCCAATGATGCTGGTGTAATGGATTCGAGTTTGCTGAGGTCTGCGATTACAACAGGTACCTGGCTTCCACCAATATTCCTGACAGCGAATGATTCCCTCCGGGTATAATTAAAAGGATCATATGGAAGTGTAACAACAGGTGCAACTAAACCCTCAGTTGGCTTCGCGAGTGTATGTTCGTTACGTGAAGTATATCTTTTAACGAGGTCACGACAAACAGGGATTTCAAATTCAGGATCTTCTGTAAGTGAAACACGGATCGTATCACCGAGGCCATCTTCGAGTAGTGTACCAATTCCTGCTGCACTTTTCACTCGTCCATCTTCACCGTCGCCCGCTTCTGTAACACCAAGATGCAAGGGATAGCATTCTCCAAATTCATCCATCATTGTTTTTACAAGTAACCTGTACGCCTGAACCATTACCTGCGGGTTACTTGATTTCATGCTGAGCACAATGTTGTGGTATTGTTCATATCGTGCGATACGCAAAAACTCCATGGCACTTTCCACCATGCCCATTGCCGTATCGCCGTATCGACTCATGATGCGATCGCTCAATGAACCGTGATTGGTCCCAATACGCATTGCTGTTCCATATTGCCTGCAGATCTGTACGAGCGGAGTAAATCTTTCTGCGATGCGAACGATCTCACCCTGGTATTCGAGTTCAGAATATTCAATCGTTTCAAATTTTTTCTTGTCAACGTAGTTACCTGGATTGACACGCACTTTTTCAACAATGCGCGCAGCAATTTCTGCAGCATTGGGTGTGAAATGAATATCCGCAACAAGTGGAGTATTGTAACCGCGCCGTCTTAATTCATCTTTGATCGCCTGTAAATTCTCTGCTTCTTTTTTTGAGGGAGCAGTTATGCGCACCAGTTCAGCTCCAGCTTCAATACAACGAATCGATTGCTCCACAGTAGCGAGTGTATCCATCGTATCCGTCGTTGTCATCGTCTGCACACGGATCGGATGCCCATTCCCGATTAAAAGCCCTCCCACGTTCACTTCCAGCGTTTTGAGGCGGGCGTACCTGGTAAGCGATGAGCAATATGACTGCATGCGGGTAAAGGTACGAGAGAAGCCAGTATTGGGTGAAAAGTGAAAGGTGAATAGTGAACCTAAAGTCGAAGGGGGTTTATTGATTTGAAAACACTTTTGAATCGAAGTGAAATGTGAAAAGTGAAAGGTGAACCTGAGTTTGAAGCGGTCGTAATAGTTGATCGAGCAGTCTGGTTACCACATGGTGAAATGTGAAAAGTCAAAGGTGAACCTATGTTCGAAAGACTTTAATATTTTTCGAAGTGGTGATTATTGCAATGGTAAATATTGAAAAGGTCAGGTTAGTATTAAATTTCAAATAGGAAAGACTTTTCGAATCCTAGGTTCACTTTTCACCTTTCACTTTTCACTAAAATTTATTCCCCCACTGCCACAGCAATCTTCGAATCAGCCGTACCATAATACAGAAACCACTTCCCCTTCAATTGCGCCAGTCCCTCTACAAAACAAACATGATTCACCTGGCCCGTCATTTCGTAGGGCTTATCTGGCTTCATAAAATAAGTTTCGCTGCGGGCGATCACTTTCATCGGATCATTTTTATCCATGATGATTTGACTAGCGGCATAAGTTCCTTCAGCCAGCGAACTGTCACCTCCATTTTTTACATTCCGACTATTGTAGATCAGTAAAATTCCTTTGTCTGTCAGCATGGCTGCGGGTCCTGGTTCAACAAGATCGCTGTCAAATTTTCCGGCTCGCGGGCCGAATACAATTTTTACCTCTGCAATTTCAGGAGCATT
>CAZCKF010000083.1:0-882 GCA_964499155.1 uncultured Chitinophagaceae bacterium | reverse complement strand
TGTCGCAATGGTATTGAAGGCTTTTCACCATTCTCATATAAAACCGGTGACCAGTTGATCAGATCATCGGAAGTAGCTGCCCAGATATTTAAATCACCCCAATACATCCAGAATTTACCATTGATTTTTTGAGCAATGATCTTTCCATTATCGTATTTAGAAACGATCGAACCTGATTTGCTCCACTTGTTTACATATTTACCATCAAATGCTTTGGCAAATGCATGACCGTGTTTTGTCCAGTTGTATAGATCATCTGAACTTGCAACCATCAGTCTCGCCTTGTCTCCATCGTAAGAAGTATAGGTAAGAAAATATTTTCCATTTTCATTCTGGACAATACGCGGATCTTCACATCCTCCCTCCCATTCAAAAACCTTGTGTGCATCATTATCAGGGTACAAAACAGGTTTTGGATGTCGAGTAAAATGTAATCCGTCTGTACTCCAGGCAATACCAATTCGAGATACACCCGCATATTTTCCAACATTGTCCTCTGCGCGGTACAAAAGAAAAACAGTATCGTTTCTAACAATTGCAGCTGGATTGAAAACATCTTTCTCTTCCCAGTTTACTTCCTTCTTCCAGATTGGATCCATAAATGTTGTAGATGAATCGGCACTGAGAATTGGATTCACACTGTCCACTTTTGAAAAGGATAAATACATATCCTGCAAATTGCTGGAATCTTTTGTATCCGACTTTGATGTATCAGTCGAATTATTACAAGAGAGTAAGACTATTGCAACAAAGAGGATGTAAAATATTTTCATCAGAAATAATTGTACTGACTAATATAAAGCAGTTTCCGCTTAGAAGGGTAAAAACAAAATGGATGCAGGGACCCATTTCGTGAGCCACCTGCATCCATTGAAGTCGTTT
>CAZCKF010000082.1:0-9731 GCA_964499155.1 uncultured Chitinophagaceae bacterium | reverse complement strand
ATATCCAGACCAGTGAGTGCATTTAGTCCGAGTCCACACCCTGCGATATTTCCAATGTTAAAAACAAATCCACCAAGGGCAATCAGCATGGCCAATACGTAGCCCAATCCCGGGAACATTGCATTCGAAAGATCCTGCGCACGTGAACCTGTTAAAGTGATAATTCGCCAGATGTTGAGTTGTGCACCAATGTCAAGTAAGATGGAAACCAAAATGACAAAGCCGAAACTCGTTAGTAACTCTCCCGTGAATTTTGAAGTTTGTGTAAGAAAACCTGGACCGATTGCAGATGTTGCCATCAAAAATGCTGCACCAAGTATTGCTGAATTTTTTTTCATTCAACTGGTGCAATTTCAATGGAGGCGGCTTTCAGCCTTTCGAAAATGTAGCGCGCAAAAAATGCAGCTTCTGGTTCATCACCATGAATACAAACCGTTTCAGCTCTCATCGGAATTACTTTTCCATACACTGTTCTTACAGTTCCGTTTGAAACAATTTGCATCACCTGCAAAAATGCCAGTTCATGATCTGAAATCATGGCCTCCGGGTTGGACCTCGGCGTTAGCGTTCCATTTTCCTGGTAAGTCCGATCTGCAAAGGCTTCATTTGCCGTACGCAATCCGGTTTTCTTTGCTTCAGTAATTGAATTACTTCCACTCAATCCAAAAAGTATTAGCTGGTCATCAAGATGGTGTACAGCTTCTGCAATGGCTCTTGCCACTTCTGCTTTTTTAACCGACATATTATACAATGCACCATGTGGTTTCACATGATGCATGTGCACACCGGTAATGCGTGCAACATTCAGCATAAAATCCACCTGTGCACTTACAAGGTCATAGATCTCACTGAAAGTAAAATCCATTTCTTTTCTGCCGAAATTTTCCCGGTCGGGAAATGATGGGTGCGCACCCACGCGTACTTTGTGTTGGGCGGCAAGTGAAATTGTTTCTGCAATGGTGCTTACATCACCGGCGTGAAAACCGCATGCAATATTTACAGACGTAATGAATGGCATGATTTCGCGGTCATTGCCAGCGCCTTCTCCAAGATCACAATTCAGATCTATGGTATATTTCTTTACAGGTCGCTCATCCATTGCTGTAATTTAAATGAACAGGATTGTTTCAATTGCAAAAGATGATATTGTTGCTTCTTCAATAATTGTTCTGCATTTGAAATATCAGTCAACTGGAATTGGATCAACTGCAAGTTTCGGTAAATGTGCGCTGATTACATGCGCCAGCCTCGGATAACCTCCAGTTGTCTGGTGATCGGCCATTAAAATAATCAATTGACCATCAGGCAGCAATTGAATGGTCCCGAAATTTACAGCGGTTGAAACAAGTGAAATTTGTTGCAACATCGAGATTGGGTTTCCGGAGAGCTGGTATCCCATCCGGTCTGCATTGGATGTAACGACGAAGGAAGAATGGAGTAGCACATCCAATGAAGTTTTCGGAACAAGGTTCCATTCTCTGCCAGGAATAATATAAATACTTTCATCCACATCACCCCAGTTCATGTCTGCCTGCCATGCAAGTTCTTTCACTTCAGGTTGAGTAGTGATTTTTTCAAACGGAATATTAAATGAAAACTCGATCTGGTCATCTTTTGAAAGATGTAGTCCATTCAGCCCGCCACAAACAGCTTTAGTATTTGTACTGAAACTGTTTAGCCAAGGCGAAATTTTCATAGTCTTTTTAAAAGCGAGATATGCACGTGAGCTGTTGCCTGATTCGGTGAATTCAAGCAATGATCCAGCTTTTATAAGTATCACACGATTATTGCGGACAGGTTTCCCATTGATCGTTGGTCTAAAATCGGCTCCTGAAATGGCAATAAGGTTATCCTTTCTGAATAAGAATGAGGGCGCTGGAAAATGCATTTCGATAACTGGTGCAGCAGCGTCGTTTCCCAAAAGAAAGTTTGCAGCACTCGCAGAAAAATAATCCATTACACCTCCTGGATTTATTCCAAGATGCTGGAATCCGGTTCTGCCCAAATCCTGAACACTTGCGGCAAGGCCATTTCTAGTAACCCTGATACTCATCTGCGTGAATTTGCATGAATAATTCCTTATCGATTGACACAAATTTTATTTCGTCGCCTGGTTTTAACAGAGTGGGAATTTTTTCAGCAGGATTAAACATACGCAAGGGAGTACGCCCAATTATATTCCAGCCGCCGGGTGAACTAAAGGGATATATTCCTGTTTGTTTGTCTGCAATCCCAACACTTCCTTCCGGCACCTGTTGGGGTTTATCTTTTCGTCGCATGGCAATTCGATCATCAACATCTCCCATATATGCAAAACCAGGCAGGAATCCCAACATGTAAACGCGGTATGATTTGCTTGTGTGGATGCTAACCAGTTCTTCAACTGTTATTTTTTTCTCACTGGTTATTAAACCAGCATCTGTAGAAAATTCATTTTCATAACACACCGGGATCTCAATCATCCTGGACTTTCTTTTTTTATCAGCATATTCAATGGATAACAATTCGTGAATTGAATTACTGATCTCATTGAAAGCTGTTCTGGAATGATTATTCCCTGCAGAAACAGATGCTATGTCATAATAAAATGTAATTGAGCTGTAGGCCGGCACGATATCAATAAAAGCCAGGGGCTGTTTGATTAAATGTTCGAATACAGTGAGTATATATTCATTGAGTTCAGGATCAATCACATTTCCGAAATCTGCAGTTATTGCATTATCGCCACATGAGTACAGTTCATAAGCCCTGAAAGCCATATACTCAATTTACTAAATAACCTATCGTGTGGCGTAACTTTACCAGATGCCCGCAATTCACTGGAATGACAGCATGAATCTACTTTCCAAGCTTACCGCTCGGCGGGCCTGGAATGCAACGCGCGTGCTTGCGAGCTATTATGTGAGCAAAATAACCAAACGGCCAGTGCAGTGGGGTTATCCCATTTCAGTATCTATCGAGCCAACCACTTCCTGTAACCTGCGTTGTCCTGAATGTCCGAGTGGATTAAGAGCATTCAGCAGGCCGACCGGAATGTTGCAGAAAGATTTTTTTCGTGAATCGATTGACCAATTGTCAAAAGAATTGATGTACCTCGTTTTTTATTTCCAGGGCGAACCGTATCTCAACCCTGATTTTCTTGATATGGTAAAGTATGCATCATCGAAAAAAATTTATACGGCCACATCAACCAATGCACATTATTTAAATGATGTTAATGCGAAGAGAACAATCGAAAGCGGACTTGACAGGTTAATCATTTCCATAGACGGAACAACGCAGGATGTTTACCAGCAATATCGTCGTGGTGGCAATCTGTCAAAAGTAATTGAAGGTGCAAGGAATGTTGTGAAATGGAAGCGTGAATTAAACAGCAAGACTCCATTTATTATTTTCCAATTCCTGGTGGTTAAACCAAACGAGCACCAGATTGAAGATGTAAAAAAACTTGCTGTTGAAGTTGGAGTGGACGATGTTTGGTTTAAGACAGCGCAGGTATATGATTATACCAACGATCCGAATAATCTCATTCCATCCTTGAATAAGTACAGCAGGTATAAGAAAACCGAAAACGGAAATGCATTCAAAGGGAATTTAGATAATCACTGCTGGAGATTGTGGCATGACCCGGTAATTACCTGGGATGGTACTGTGGTGCCCTGTTGTTTTGATAAAGATGCCCAGCATAAACTTGGCAGTTTGAAAGACCGGTCATTCAAGGAAATATGGAATGACAAAAACTATCGCGAATTCCGCAAATCAATTCTTACCGGGAGAAAGACAATTGATATTTGTGCGAATTGTTCTGAAGGGACGAAGGTGTGGGAGAGGGGGTAAAAATTTCAAAATTTCAAGATTTCAAGATTTCGAGATTTCAAGATTAAGATTCCAAGATTTTTGGCCATTAAGGTGGCTGTAAAGAGTTGGGTTACATTTAACTTCAATTGAGGCATGTCCTTATCCACCAATCAGCAAGTCCGTCTATTGCATCAGCATGAATCATTGTTTGACTTAATTAATCCTGTTTCAAATACGAGGTTGAGAATGGCGCCGGAGGCAGGAAAGTGGTCAGTATTTGAGAACATGGTTCATTTAGAAACGTACCAGCATACTTTTTTAAAAAGGATCAATGAAATTCTATCAAACGATAATCCATCCTTTGACAGGTATATGGCTGAAATGGATCCGCTGTTTCATGATCACCTGACAAAAAACATCGACGATTTAATTGATGAATTACAGATTGTAAGAAAACAACTTGCCAATAAATTATTAAACCTGGATGATGAGAAATTAAAGCGGAGGGGACGTCACCCGGTTTATGGAGATCTTACGATCACTGACTGGGTGGAATTTTTTCTTTTGCATGAAGCGCATCATCTGTTTACTATTTTCAAAATAATAAATAGAAAATGACGAGTGTTTAAAGTGAAAAGTGAATAGTGAACCTATGTTCGAGGCTATCTACATGAAGGGAAAGAAGATTGCTTGAAGCTTTAAATACAACTGAAAAAAATGCAGCCATTTATAATGCATGTTCAATTTTAAGTTCACCTTTCACCTTTCACTTTTCACTCCGAAATACTAATAAAAGGACTGCAGACACTCGTTTCCGCGGTATCCTCATTGCTCCCGGAAATCCACTTACTTTGCAACTGAATGGCCATTGAACAGGATATAAATCAAACGAAATTCCGGAACCAGAAGCAGAAGGCAATGATAAACCTGCTGTATACCTATGGCTGGGCGATCGAACAAATAAAAAGCGTGATCGAGCCGGAAGGTATTACGCATCAGCAATACAACATACTCCGCATTTTACGAGGCAGCCATCCTCAGCCTCTGTCAACCCTGCAGATACGGGAGCGTATGCTCGACAAAATGAGCGACACCAGCCGGATCGTTGACCGGCTTATCACAAAAGGCCTTGTTAAAAAATCAACTTGCAAGAAAGATCGTCGTCTTGTCGACGTTATTATTACCGACAAAGGAAAAAAGCTGCTTGAAAAGCTTGATTCCTATACAGCCAAAATGGACGCGATTTTTAACAACCTCACAGAAGAAGAAGCAGTTGTATTGAACAACCTGCTTGATAAGGTTCGTGAGCAACAGGAAGCCCGATGATTAAAACACTCTTTCTCTTTCTCCTTCTCTTTCTGATCATTTCTACCGTCAACGCACAACCGAAATATGAATTCCGTGGCGTTTGGATTGCCACCGTTGATAATATTGACTGGCCATTGCGCGGACAATTTAATGCAGAAAGCCAGAAACAAGAGTTCATCAGGCAAATTGAAATGCACAAGCGTAATGGGATGAATGCGATGATCGTGCAGGTCCGTCCTGCAGCAGATGCATTTTATCCATCTCCATTCGAACCATGGAGTCAGTGGTTAACTGGAAAGCAGGGCAAAGCACCCTACCCTTATTATGATCCGCTGCAATTCATGATTGAAGAAACCCATAAGCGCGGAATGGAATTTCATGCCTGGCTGAATCCTTACCGCGCAAATTTTAATACACGTTCCGCATCGATTGCTGCAACACATCTTACTCGCAAACGCCCAGATCTTTTTCTGACTTATGGAGGTAAAAAATATTTTGATCCGGGAAATAAAGAAGGACAGGCATTTGTTGTAAAGGTTGTTCGGGATATTGTTAAGAGATATGATATTGATGCCATTCACATGGATGATTACTTTTATCCTTATCGAGTGCCGGGGAAGGAATTTCCTGATCAACGATCATACATACGTGCCAACACGAATCTCACGAAAGCTGCGTGGCGTAGAAGCAATGTTGATTCAATCATTGTAAAAATTGCAAAGGCCATTAAAGAAGAAAAGCCATTTGTGCGCTTTGGCATTTCACCATTCGGAGTATGGCGCAATCAAAGCCAGGACTCACGTGGCAGCGCAACGCAGGCAGGCGTTACTAATTATGATGACCTTTATGCTGATATATTATTATGGCTGGAAAATGGATGGATCGATTATGTAACACCTCAGATCTATTGGGAATTTGAACACAAGGCGGCGCCTTTTGAAGTTTTGGTGGATTGGTGGAGCAGGAATACGTATGGTCGTCACTGTTATATTGGTCTTGCTCCTTATCGCGCAAACAGCAATGCAGCATGGCGTGATAAATCACAACTTCCTGACCAGATTGCGTTGCTACGTGAATACCCGGAATTGCAGGGTGCAATTTTTTACAGCAGCAAATCCTTTTATGGAAATCCAAATGGTTGGAATGATAGTCTTCAAAATAATTACTATCGAAAACCTGCCTTAGTACCATCAATGCCCTATTTGCAATCCCCTGCTCCGGCTCAACCAATTATTGCGGGGGCTGAATCTGTTACCACCGGTTATATTGGCTTTACAGTCAAAACTTCTTCTTCATTACCTAAGCCTAAATGGATTGCAGTGCACGCAACTGTTGGAGGCGAAAGTGATTTTAATAAAAGTCAGCTCGAATTGGTGATACCATTTAAAGATTCGATTAATATTCGCGTTTCCCCTCCTGCAGGAACAGAGCAGATCCAATACTTTGTAACTTATGTGTCGCCTACCAATCAGGAAAGCATACCTAATAATCCCGCTCTGATCTCATTGAGATACAAAAATGTGAATGGTATCTGGTTGCTTGATTAAGCAACATTCATTTAATTAATACCGATTATTTTTCCCTTCCAGGTAATCAGATTGCAACACAGATCCTAATCTGAATTTGAATGGGATAAGAGAGTGTTTTTCAAATTTCCATTCCTGTTTGCAGAAGAAGCCCATCTTGTTTGTGTAAAAATTTTCCGGCACTACCTGCAAGTGACCCTGGGTTTTTCTCAAAAGGATTTGATAATAAGTCTTCTTTCCCGTGGCATCGAAATGGCAATCATTCAAAAGGTTTGTGCGGTCTGTTCGTGGCTTGTTGTATTTGCTTTGTTTTTCCAATGAAAATTGAAAAGCAACAGTTTTCAGAACTGTTTGCTGTTGTGCTTTAGCCTGGTTGTGAAAAATAAAAATGCACACAACAAGAAAACGTAATAACCGTTGAGCCATCCTTAGACGATTTGTAGTTAAATTTACGGCCTGATTTTTGTTGAAAAGGCGAATTTTTTTAGAAACAACAGATTAACACCCGATTACGAGGCATGGCGATAAGTCAAAATTTACAACAAAAGCTCCTTCAGAAGCTCTCACCTCAGCAGATTCAGTTAATGAAGCTGTTACAGGTGCCAACCGCGCATTTGGAGGAGAGGATTAAAGAAGAACTGGAAGAAAATCCTGCTTTGGAACAATCCGAAGAGGGTCATGATGAATTTGAAGATGGGACAACCGATGAATTTTCCGAACCAGCAACTTCCACTGATGATGAACGTGAAGACACCGATTCTACTGAAGAATATGAAACCTTTGATATAACCGATTACGTGCAGGAAGGAGATGATGATATTGCTGATTACCGGTTAAAAGATGACAATTATGATAACGAAGAAAAACAGGTCATGCCTTATAAATCGGAGAGCAGTTTTTATGAAATGCTCAAGGATCAGTTAGGGTTGTTGAATCTCGATGAGAAGCAATACAGAATATCTGAACAGATTGTAGGGAGCATTGACGAAGATGGTTATTTAAGAAGAGAGACTGCGGCCATTGTGGATGATCTTGCCTTTCGTCAAAATATAGATACGAGTGAGGAGGAAGTAGAAGAGATCATCCATCGCATTCAGCATTTTGATCCTCCCGGTGTTGCTGCCAGAACTTTGCAGGAATGTTTGTTGTTGCAATTGAATCGGCAGAAAGAAGAGGGCAAAGATGTAGATATTGCCATCCAGGCCATCACCAAATACTTTGACGAATTCACAAAAAAACATTACGAGAAAATTCAAAGAGGTTTAAACCTGAACGATGATCAACTGCGAGAGGTAATGCAGATCATCACTAAACTTTCACCGAAGCCTGGTGGTAATGTGGGTGGAATGAACAAGGCAGAGAGTTATATTGTTCCTGATTTTTTCATTTTTAATAATGCAGGAAAACTCGAGCTCACACTGAATTCCAAGAATGCACCTGAGTTAAGGATCAGCGAAGGATATCGCGACATGCTGAAAGAGTATGATCGCGGAACAAAAAAAGACAAGAGGCAAAAGGAAGCTGTATTATTTATCAAACAAAAAATTGACGCTGCAAAATGGTTCATAGATGCAATCAAGCAGCGGCAACATACATTGCTGAGCACCATGACTGCGATCATGAATCACCAGCATGAATTCTTCCTTACTGGTGATGAAACAGTATTGAAACCAATGATCTTGAAAGACATTGCTGAAAAAACCGGACTTGACATTTCGACTGTCAGCCGGGTGGCCAACAGTAAATTCGTTCAGACTGAATTTGGAACGTATCGTTTGAAATTTTTCTTCAGTGAATCACTCAGTACAGAAAGCGGTGAAGAGGTTTCAACGCGAGAAGTAAAAAAGATCCTCAGTGACATGATTGAAAATGAAAGCAAGAAAAAACCTTTGAGTGATGAACGACTCACTGAACTTTTACAGGAAAAAGGGTATAACATTGCACGCCGTACAGTTGCAAAATACCGGGAGCAATTGAACATTCCTGTTGCACGACTCCGAAAAGAACTGTAGGCGAAGAATCATGGAACCAAAGCTGATTGTTGATGAACAAAATGAGCTCAGGGAGTTTCGACCTGACCGCTCTAATTGGTTTTCAAAACCAGTGAGGAATATTGCAACATTTCTCTCCTATATTTTTCACCCGCTTTTTATTCCTGTTTACGTCGGATGGTTCCTGATCTATGACCAGCCATATTTTTTTGGCGAATATGAACCTTTCAGAAAGCTTGTACGATTACTACAGTTTTTCGTCATGTACAGTTTATTTCCGCTGGTTACTGTTTTGCTTTTAAAAGGCCTTGGTTTTATTTCATCGATACAACTCAAAACACAGAAGGAGAGGATCATTCCTTACATCGCATGCGGGATGTATTATTTCTGGCTATGGTATGTTTTCAGAAATCAGTATCTGCCAAAGGAAGTGGTTGCTTTTACAATGGCTGTTTTCATTGCATCATCCATTGCGTTGATGATGAATATTTATATGAAGGTGAGCATGCATGCCATTTCAGTCGGCGTGATGAGTACATACATGATCATGTTGTCATTTCGAATCGACATTAATTTCGGATTATATATTGCGATTTCCTTATTCATCACCGGACTTGTTGCCACTGCAAGAATGATCGTATCAGATCATTCGCAACGAGAAATTTATGGCGGGCTTGCAGGAGGGATTTTGGCGCAGGTGATTGCGTTTCTTGTGATTTGAAATTTGAAAATTTGAAGATTTGAAAATTCTCTGGATCGAAATTGCAATATTGATGTGCAATACCCTGAAATTAAATCAGCAGGCAGCTACGCAGCCTTTATTTTAAAAAATTTATCGTTTCTACAAATAGTTGACCGCTACGCGGTCTACATTAAGAAATTCGACTCGGATTTGTTGATTTGTAAAAAAATGAAATGAATTGCGCCTGCTTAATTCTGATTTATCAGGCAGCTATGCATCCGCAGTGAAAGACCGCATAGCGGTCCTCTATTTGTAGAAATGTCGATTAATTTTAAGACACAGGCTGCGTAGCTGCCTGCTGCGGAAATATCAAAAAAAATTTATTGATCCCCATGCAATGGGAATCAAACTAAATCTTCATAATGC
>CAZCKF010000081.1:8159-9789 GCA_964499155.1 uncultured Chitinophagaceae bacterium | reverse complement strand
AAAAATATTTTAGGCCTTAAAGGAACTGCAAAAAAGTATCATGATTTTTTGCGTGAACGCAAAATCAATGTAAGTCTTTCCTATCTCAACAGGTCGAATTTTATCAACTGCATGGTAAAAAAACAAGGGTGGCAAGGTAGAACTGTAATCAGTGAAAGAGCATTTTCTTCTCTTGTTTATAAGAGCGGGTTGCAGAAATATGTGGGCAATTACCTGATCAAAAGATTATATGGTTATGCAGATGCAATTATTCCCATCTCCACAGGTGTTGAAATGGATCTTCGGAATTATTATGGCGTAAAATCCAATTACAACACGATACTCAACCCTGTCGATGTAAATAAAATTCTTGCAGAACTGGATAAGCATCCTGCGAAACCTGCGAATGAACCGTACACATTTGTCTGCCTTGCCCGCCTTGATCACCAGAAGAATCATCGCATGCTGATCAATGCTTTTGCGAGATTGAAGGATATTGATTGCAAACTTGTCCTACTGGGAGACGGACCCCTGCGCAGTGAATTGGAAAACCTTGCAAAAGAAAAGGGCGTTGATAATCGAATTGAATTTGCAGGTTTCAGGAAAGATTTTGTTCGTTATTTAAAATCTTCCGATTGTCTTGTTCTTTCATCTGACTATGAGGGTTTGGGGAATGTATTACTTGAAGCCCTTGCCTGTTCTCTTCCAATTATCTCAACGGATTGCTTCGCAGGTCCTCGCGAAATTCTTTCACCCGGAACTGATGTAACTAAGCAAATTAATGAAGGCATTGAGAAAGCGAAGTATGGAATACTTGCGCCTGTAGGAAATGATGAAAGATTTGCAGAAGCAATGCGTTCACTGGCAACCGATACTGCCATGCAAAACGTTTATAAAGAAAGAGCACTCGAACGTGCAATGATGTTTAATGTAGAACCCGTCAGCAAAAAATGGATTCATGTGCTGAATGGAATTCCAATTACCGGTGAAAAGAAAGATCTGAAAAATGTTGGCGTTTAAAACTCCTCCTGCGAAAGTGGTTCCTGCAAAGAACAGGGATATATATGTTTTTGAAAGCAGCAATGGAAACATCGACCATGATACCGTTGAATCGTTTGGTGAAGAATGGAAATCATACCATCGATTCGACGAAAAGGAGATCCATGAAATCGGCGATGTGTATTTTGATATTCTCCCTCCCAACCTCTTGAACGAAAATTCACGGGTACTTGAAGTAGGCAGCGGAAGTGGCAGGTTTCTCTGGTACCTGAGAAGAAAATACAATGTGCATGCAACAGGAGTTGATCCAAGCGATGCAGTGTTCGCCGCAGATGCACTTACGGGAAAGGATGACAAGGTGGTATTGGTAAAAGCATCGGCTTCTGATATTCCTTTTGAAAAAGAATCTTTTGACTTTGTGTATTCAATCGGTGTTTTACACCACATACCTGATACGCATCTTGCCATGCGTGATTGTGTAAAAATGCTGAAGCCCGGAGGTTATTTTCTTACTTACATCTATTACAATTTTGACAATCGCAGTACCTGGTTCAAATTCATTTATAAAGTATCGAATGTCGTGCGGCTTGGTGTTTCGAAATTACCCTCAAGCCCAAAGAAAATGGTTTCTGATGTACTTGCTGTTGTTGTG
>CAZCKF010000081.1:0-8149 GCA_964499155.1 uncultured Chitinophagaceae bacterium | reverse complement strand
CTTTCATCAAGATTGCTCAGGCTGATCGGAATTCCAAAAAAATGGAGACAGAAAATTCCATTACACGATTATGAAGAACGAAGTTTCTACGTGATCCGTAACGATTCTCTCGACAGGTTTGGAACACCACTCGAACAACGATTCACAAAGCCACAGATCACGAAGATGATGCAGGATGCAGGCCTTACTGATATTGTGTTTTCGGAGAAGATGCCGTACTGGCATGCTATCGGGAGGAAGAAGTAATGTAAAAATGTCCAATATCCAATGTTCAATATCCAATATCCAATATTCAATGTTCAATGAAGGTTCAAGTTGCAAGGTTTAAGTCTTTCAAATTGTCTCGATTAAAAACTGTAACATTTAAATAATGATTGTTCGACCTATGCAAATCCAAAATCCAAAACCCAAAATCAAAAATTAAGTTTGGATCCCAAGTACGACCTATCATTTTTCACCGCTAAGGATATCATCCTCGTACCGATATGCCTCTTGCTAATCTGGATCGTTGCGTATTCAGCCAGGAGGAAGTACAACAACACGCCAATTAAAAAGTACTTTTTTACTGGACTTGCATTCAAACTGGTGGCTTCTGTTATTTACACGCTGGTTATTGAATATTACTATGTAAGTGGAGATGCAAAGACATATTACCAGGGATTGCTCGATATGCAGCAGGCAGTTTCTGATGATATCAGTTTTCTCGGGGACATTTATTTTAATATGAAGCTGGAGCCAACAGACCGGCTGGTTCCATATTTCGCTTTCGATGAATCGCAGAGGTTCACGCATTATTACATGTACCATACTTCGAACTGGCTTGTATCGAAGACTGGTTTATTGTTTTCATTTATTTTCTTTAAAAGTTATCTCTGCATTACATTTTGCATCAGCGCTTTTGCATTTGCAGGTTGCTGGCGCATATTTAAGACATTTTATTATTTATACCCTGAAATCCACAAGAAGCTTGCGATTGCATGCCTTTTTCTTCCATCTGTATTATTCTGGGGAGTTAGCCTTTTAAAAGATCCGCTCTGTCTTGGTGCACTTGGATTTGTTTTATATGCTTGCTACAACATTTTCATGCGCAAGCATAAGGTGATGACATCCATTATTATTGCATTGGTTGGTGCGTGGTTTATCCTGAATATTAAACCATACATCATATTATGTCTCGCATGCTCGTTCCTTGTCTGGGTATTTATTGCAATGAACAAATACATTGCTGACAGAACATTGCGGTTTTTCGCAAGTTTTCTTTTGTTTTCTGTTTCAGTGGTTGCTGTGTTTACAATCCTGAAAAACCTAACCATTGATGAAGCTGCGCAATACTCCACGGAAAATATTCTTCGAACAGTTCAATCTCAGCAACGCCTGTATGACAACCCAGAACAGGCGGGGATCAATACTTCGAATTTCATGATGGGAACATATGACAACTCGATTGCCGGGTTTTTAAAATTATTCCCTGCCGGAGTGGGCACAGCCCTGTTTCGTCCCTTTCTATGGGAGATCAGGAACCCATTGATGTTGTTCAGTGCGCTGGAGGCCTTTTCTTTTCTCATACTCACGCTGATGTGTTTCAGAAGAATTGGTTTTGGTAAAACTTTCAAATTGATCTTTAATCAGCCTGTAACAGTTTTCTGTTTTGTTTTTGCCATCATTTTTGCCGGCCTGGTGGGAATGACAACTTTTAATTTTGGTACACTCGCCCGATATAGAATTCCGTGTTTGCCTTTTTACGCGCTGATGTTGTTTATTGTTCAGCATCGGTCAGGTAAGTTTTCGCCTCAATATATATTTAGTAAGAAATGGTTTTGATATGTGTGGAATAGCTGGTTCAATCAATCACAGACTTGATATCCCGATGTTGACGCGGGACATGTGGCATCGTGGACCAGATGAACAGGCAACGTTTGCTGAAAATGGTTTACAACTTCACCATCACCGGCTTGCGATTGTTGATATTGCCTGTGGCAAGCAACCCATGAATTATCAGCATCTCACTCTTATTTTCAATGGTGAAATCTATAATCACATGGAGTTGCGCAGGAAAAACGACCTGCATTGTACCACCAATTCGGATACAGAAACATTACTTCATTTATATGCAAAGCTGGGTGCTGAATGTTTAAAACAACTGGACGGAATGTTTGCATTGGTGATCTTCGATCGTCAACGCGATGAACTATTTATTGCGCGGGACAGGGCCGGGAAAAAGCCAGTTTATTATTATCATGATGGCAATCGATTTGTTTTTGCAAGTGAGCTGAGGGCATTGAGAAAACAACTGTCTCTTCAAATCGATGAGAACCATATTGATCAATACCTGAAGCTTGGTTTCTTTTTTAAATCTGCAACTCCCTACCAAAATGTAAAAGAACTCGAAGCCGGTTCATATGCTGTGGTATCTGTTCAGGAACCCAAAATCACGATCAAAAAATGGTGGAACATTCATGATCATTATCTGAAGGACAACCAGGATAATTTTTCAACAGCACTTGGAAAAATAGATACAATGCTGCATGATGCCGTGAGGACGAGGGTTGAATCATCAGACCTTGAAGTCGGATCTTTTTTAAGCGGAGGCATAGATAGTGGTATTGTTACCGCCATTGCGAAACAATACAACGCTTCCCTGAAAACTTTTACCGTTTCATTTGAAGGAGGATATAATGAAGCGCCTCTCGCCAAATTGGTGGCTGAACGTTATAAAACAGATCATCATGAGATCAACATCAATTTCAACAACTTGTTAAATGATGTAGAAACAATTATTGGCAATTACGGGGAACCATTTTTCGACAGTTCAGCCATACCGAGTTATTATGTTAGTAAGGCAGCGCGTGAACATTTAACTGTTATTTTAAATGGAGATGGTGGTGACGAAGTATTTGGCGGGTACAGGCGATATGTTCCATTTGCGAAATATGATTTTTTCCAGCCGGGAATTGCTGTAAAAGGAATTTCCAAAACGCTTCATGCTCTTCTGCCCCCTCCAAATAACAAGCAATCAAAGTATAATTTTCTTTATCGTTTAAGTTCCTTTGCGGCAAAAGATGGACTTGACACATATTTATCAGCAACCATTGATACATTTTCTGATTTTGAAAAGTATTTAACGGTTAACGAAGCATCAATGAACAGGGTGCGTGAGGATTTCGAATTTATCCGCAAATCGAAACTTACTGGTCTCCAAAAAATAATGAACCTGGATTTTGATTTCATTCTTGCAGGAAACCTGTTGGTAAAAATGGATATTGCCACCATGGCGCATTCTCTTGAGGGTCGCAGTCCACTTCTGTGCAAAGAAATCCTGGAATATGTTCCTTCATTACCTGATAATTATAAGATCAGGGGAAGTAAAACAAAATTTTTGCTGAGGACACTGGCAGAAAAATACCTGCCGCATGAATTAATTCATCAGCCTAAAAGGGGTTTTGAAATTCCATTAAAAAATTGGGTGGATAATGAATTGAAATCCATAATTGGTGATCATATTCTTTCACCGAACGCATACGCACAAAAATTTGTTGAAAAAGATTTTATACAAAAACTCTGGACGCGGAAAATTGGCACTGGTGATGAGAAGCGCGCGAAAATAATCTGGACTCTTTTTGCGCTTGAAGTCTGGTACAAGAGCATCAGCAACAGGTCATAATGAAGAAAGGCATTTTTACAATTTCACTTGATCACGAATTGCATTGGGGTGTTAGCGGAACACGCACTGTAGCATCCTACAGGGAAAACCTCGATAACGAGCGTGCAGCGATTTCAGGCATGCTGGAATTGTTTCGCAAATACGAGATACACGCGACCTGGGCAACAGTGGGCATGTTGTTTTGCAAGGACAAGCAGGAATTAATGACCTGGTTGTCCAGGATTGAAGAACCTCAGTATAAAAACCAGAGGATGTCGAATTTCCTGCTTGCAAAATCAGTTGGATGCAATGAAGAAGAAGATCCCTATCATTTTGCACCTGGCATCATACATGAAATTCTTTCGGTTCCGCACCAGGCCATCGGCAGCCATACCTTTTCACATTATTACTGCATTGAGGACGGACAAGAGCTTAGATGTTTCGAATCTGACATTCGTGCAGCAATTGAAATTGGAAAACACTACAACGTAAATAAAACTTCCGTTGTCTTTCCAAGAAATCAATACAGGCAGGAACACCTCGAAGTTTGTTACAAAGCAGGAATAAAATCTTATCGTGGTGCGCCAACTCATAAGATGTATCATTTCCGTTCCAAGGAAACAAATGCGAGAAGGTTGTTGCGAATCATTGATACTTACTTTCCCATTTCAGGAGATAATACATATAGACTTTCAGAACATACAAAGGATGAGATTTATAATATTCCATCCAGCAGGTTCTTTCGACCCTATGATCCCACTTTAGCTTTTCTTGAAAAATGGAGGCTGGGAAGAATAACCAGGGAAATGACACATGCGGCAAAAACAAATCGACTGTATCATTTGTGGTGGCATCCGCACAATTTCGGAGCCAACCTTGAAAAAAATTTGGCCAACCTCGAACATGTGCTGCAGCACTATGAAAAGCTGCGTGACAAATTCCAGTTCGAAAGCAGGAATATGGAAGAAATTTGCGACACATTTATTTCTATCACGTGAGCAACAATATCCGGATAGTGATGCTGGCAACAGATTGCGACAGTACACGGATTGTGTATCATTACCTGAAAGATTTTTTTAGTATTGAAAAAGTGATCATCGAAAGATCCATTGGTAGAAAGGAAATATTGAAACGGAGGATAAAAAAACTGGGTTATATAAAAGTTGCAGGGCAATTGTTTTTCCAGGTCCTGGTAACAAAAGCGTTAGCGATTTTTTCAAAGAACAGGATCAGGGAAATCATACAGGAAAAGAAACTTAATGTTTCAACCATCGATTCAAATAAAGTTTACAACGTCAGCAATATAAATGAACCTGAAGTTGCCGTATTGATCAACCAAATAGATCCTGATGTTGTTTTGGTCAATGGTACGCGGATCATTTCTAAAAACGTATTGCAGGCAGTACGTAAACATTTTATCAATACACATCTTGGTATTACGCCCGCTTGCAGGGGTGTACATGGCGGTTATTGGGCACTCACTCAAAAGGATGCGGAAAATTTTGGCGCAACTATACATCTCATCGATAGTGGAATTGATACCGGGCAGGTGCTATATAAGGTAAAGGCTTCGCACAGTAAAAAAGATAATTTTATTTCCTATCCATATTTGCAAATTGCTGCAGCACTGGACCCGATCCGCAAGAGTATTGTTGATGTCTGCAATAACACACTTGGAAGCAATAATTTGCAGTTAAATGGACAATCAAAGCTGTGGTATCATCCAACCATCGGCCAGTATTTGTACAATAGAATTTTTAAAGGAGTTAAATAATTGATTACCTCGAGAGAGGTAAATTTTTTCACCCAATGAGAACGAATAAACCGGTTATAGCTGTTATAGAAAATCACCACATTGGTACTGTTTCAATTCGTGCCGAGTTGATGAAGGCACTGATGAATAAAGGCTACGAAGTACATGTGCTGACTGACCTCGACGATTCATTTAATCCAGCGCTAGTTCCTGAAGGTTTGAACATGATCAATGTTGGAGCAAGTGTACTCAATCCCTTTACAGCACTGAATTACAATATGAGGTTGAGAAAAGCTTTAAAGAAGATCAGGCCTAACGTCTGCCTCACTTTTACTATTCGACCTGCTATTTATGGAAATATCGTTTGCCGAACACTGGGCATACCTGTGATCTCAACCATCACGGGTACAGGTCCTCTCTTCGACAGCAACAGCATGGCATATCGAATAGCGAGATGGTTATATGGTTTTGTTTTAAAAAAAACAAAGAAGGTATTCTTCCCGAATTTCGATGACCTGAACGCTTTTGTTGAACGTGGCTATACTACAAAAGAAAAAGCAGTCAGGGTACCGGGATCAGGTGTGAACCTGGAGAAATTCACGCCCCAAGCTTCTTCACGTAATGGGGATGGTAAATTTATTTTTTTATACGTAAGTCGTTTGGTGAAGGATAAGGGAATCATGGAATACGTGGAAGCTGCATCGATCATGCGTGAAAAAAATCCCAATTCTGAATTTCATGTGATTGGGCCATTCTGGTCAAATAACAAGAAGTCACTGACAGTGGGTGAACATGAAGTAAATGATTGGATTGCAAAAAAATGGATTGTATATCATGGAGAGAAAAAAGATATCCGTTCTTTTATTGCAGATGCAGATTGCGTGGTGATGCCTTCGTATCGCGAAGGTATGAGTAATGTGTTGCTTGAATCTGCCGCAATGGGACGACCACTCATTACAACCAATGTTACAGGTTGCAGGGATATTGTAGAACATGGCAAAAATGGATTGTTATGTTTGCCGAAAAATGGTCGTGATCTCGCAGAAAGAATGGATGAACTCATGCATCTTCCAAAAAATGAACTTGAAGAAATGGGAAGAAAGGGCAGACAAAAAGTGGAAAGGGAATTTGATAAAAAAATTGTTGTCAATACCTATATCAGCAACATAGAAGAAGTTATTCATGCAGGAAAATAGTCACGCTTTTACATTATCCATTGACTGGGAGGATTTCGGGCAGTTGTTGAGCCGGGATCAGACCGGCATCGTCACGCCACCATTAAAAAATATTGACCGGCAAACAGACATCATGCTCTCAATGCTGGATGATTCAGGTAAGAAAGCAACATTTTTTATTTTGGGGATGCTCGCTCATCACCGCCCTGACCTGGTAAAAAAAATAGCAGCAGAGGGACATGAAATTGGTTTACATGGGGAACACCATGTGGACATGAGAAAATTGACATACCAGCAGGCATATGACGATCTACGTGATTGTCATAACCTGGTAACTGATATAATTGGCGGTCCCGTATACGGTTACCGCGCACCCTATTTTTCCATTAATGAATCCAATTTATATGTGCTTGAAATACTTGCAGACCTCGGTCTCATGTATGACAGCAGTATTTTCCCACTGAAAATGAAGCGATATGGCATTGCAGGGTTTCCTGCCAGGGATACGCTTTATGAATTACCGAATGGAAAAACGATCGTTGAGCTGCCATTAACCATTGCGGATATGGGAAAAAAGAAATTACCTGTCGCCGGGGGTGGTTACATTCGCGCCTATCCGCGCTTTTTTGTAAGAAAAGTTTTTCGGGAACTGAATGAAAAAAAGCAGGATGTAATGATTTACATGCATCCGTATGAATTCGATACGCAGTGGATTGACTCGGGATCAAACTATCCGCCGGAGATCCCAAGGCCTGCAGTAAAAACATTTTTAATTAATTTGCGATGGAACCTCTTCCGCGATTCAATCCGTGGTAAAATCAGGGATCTATTAAAATCATATCATTTTATTACTTGTAAAGAAAAAGCAGAATATGTCAAAAGCCGTACACACCGTCCAGCAATATTGGGACGAGCGCAGTGATCTTTTCGCGAACTATTACAAAAAGCCATCCCTGTTCGATAAAATATTCCGCAAAGCGGTTTATATGCGAACAGCAATCGGATTACAAACCATTAAGGATTACGATCAGCCAACAGTGTTGGACATTGGTTCTGGTCCTGGTGTGAACAGTGTAACATGGCTCAAAAACTCGAATGCAAAATCTTTGGTAGGTATTGATTTCGCAGAATCCATGAATGATTATGCGAGAAAGAATGCAGAAGCAGAAGGTGTTGCCGATCGTGCAAAATTCATCCAGGGCGATTTTATGACCTACGATTTTGGCGGTCAGAAATTCGATGTTTCTGTGGCTGCGGGCGTGCTTGATTATATAGAAGACGCCGCATCATTTGTTAAAAGAATGTCCGAGGTAACAAACAAAGCATTTGTGATATCGTGGCCTGAAAATGGTCTTCGCATGGCTTTGAGAAGATACAGGTATACCTGCCCGTTATTTCATTATACCGAGCAACAAATTCGTGATTTGCACAAGGGATTAAACCTTAGCAAACTTGAAGTAATACCTACGCACGCAGGTTGGGTAACAGTTGCAAGAAAGTAACTTGAGTTTCTGGCTAGAAACCTGAAACCTGAAGCCTGAAGCTTGAAGCCTCAAGCGGGGTCCGTTAATTGCATATTGA
>CAZCKF010000080.1:6780-9797 GCA_964499155.1 uncultured Chitinophagaceae bacterium | reverse complement strand
ACCTAAAATTATGTTATAATGTAAAATTTTTTAAAGGAGATTTACAAGATTTAATATTATATGATTTAAATATTAAATGTATCAAAAAACTAAAAAAAATTGAGGGTAAAAAAGATTGGAACAGCTGCCACCAAACAATTAAAGAATACATTCGAAAGAAACGCTCTGAACTTTTAAATGAGCTTGATATCTACAATTCAAAATTTCCTGACCTTTTAGAAAGCTGTTTAGTTGGCTATAGTACTATTTACCAGAAAAAAGATTATCAACATTATCCAAAGTGGGATCGTATTTATGTTACAACTTTATTTACTTTTTATTGGAAGATTACAGTTGAAACGATCAATGAAACGAAAAACTTGGTTAATAGTTTAGATCAAATATTTATTGGTGGAGTTTTAGCTTCGTTATTATATAATGAATTAAAAATTGAAACCGGTATTACCCCCCACCGAGGCTTACTTGATCAACCAGGAATCCTGGATCCAAAAAATAAAAAGGCCAAAAATATAATCATAGATAATTTGCCTCTTGACTATTCAATTCTAGAAGAAATAGATTACACATATCCAACAGGTAGTGCTTACTTTACATTCATGACCAAAGGTTGCACGCGTAAGTGTGCATTTTGTTCAGTACCTATTCTCGAGCCCACTTATAAGCCAAAAATTGAAACAGTAGATAAATTTCAACAAATAAAAAAAATCTATGGCGAGCAGCGACACTTATTATTAATGGATAATAATGTATTAGCTTCCCCAAATTTTCCTGAAATTATAAATGAAATTAAACAAATGGGCTTTTATCGTGGCGCTACCTTTATTGAGCCTAATCAATTAGATATCGCTGTTAGAAATCTGAAGAAAGGGATGAATGACCCAGCCTACATGAAAAAATCTTATAACCTATATCATGGTTTATTAAAAAGGTTACGAGGAAAAACCAAACAACATTATTATAATGTTTTACATGAATATAGTATTATTCAATGGGAAACTACTACCAAAAATAATTTGATAGAAGCTCATAAAATTTTACAAAAAACTTTCGAAAAATATAGAAAAAAAACTCCCCAATTACGATATGTAGACTTTAATCAGGGTACCGATGCTAGATACGTTACGGATGATTTGATGAAGTTAATGAGCGAGATCCCAATTCGCCCCTTACGAATTGCTTTTGACTATTGGGGAATACGAGAAAAATATGAAAATGCTGTGAGGCTTGCGTCTAAATATGGATTAACTGAGCTTTCTAATTATATTTTATACAATTTTAATGATAGTCCTGAAGAACTTTATAAAAGGCTAGAAATTAACGTCATATTAAATGAGGAATTGGGTACGCATATCTTTTCATTCCCAATGAAATATATTCCTCTATTCGGTGAAGATGCTAAAGGACGAGATTATATTGGAAAAAAGTGGAATAGAAAATATATCCGAGCGATTCAATCTGTTTTAAATGTAACAAAAGGAATAGTTGCCCCTGGACGATCATTTTTTGAAAAAGCGTTTGGCAGAAATTTGAATGAATTTTATGAAATTTTGCATATGCCGGAAGAGTATATTATATATAGATACTACTTTGAAGGGATTGGATTTACAAAAGCTTGGAGAAATATTTATAATTCATTAAATCAAGAAGAAAGAAAAACCGCGGAGGAAATTATTAGAACTGGTGATTTTAAAAATTATGAATCAAAAACTTCCAATCCAAAAATTCTTAAGCTATTAAAGCATTATACAGTTAAAAAAGACAAAGTAGGGAAATTTAAACTTTCCGATTTGGAACATAAATCGACAAAAAGAAAATTTGATGCGTTGATTAAAAGCGACATGGCTTTAAACTTGACAATAACATATGATTTCGAAATTGAAACTGCAAGAAAAAAGCAAAAGTTAGTGATATGACGTATATATTAATGTTTACCTCTAACATGAATAATTAAATTCTGGACCTGAAAAACGCTAAGTCTCCTTTTCAATTATTTAAAATTTGCGTAAAATATCCTGAACAAGAAGGCCTGCTTCAATAATCCAGTCCACTTCTTTTGCAAAGCGTGCACCATATCAGTTTGCAGGGTTTGCCTTTTGAATCAGATCCGCTGGGAAGGAAATGTGGCTTCTATAATATCCGAAAGCCCTTTCATCAAAATTAATTTCTTCAGCTATGAAACATTCCCGGGATACCAAAATCATTGGAATCAAGACTATCAGCGATAAACGTGGGTAGTAAACCTTTTTTGATTTCAAGCTATTTTGCTGAATCAAAAAACTCTTTTTCCCCTTAATTAATTCTTTTAAATAATAAATTATAAAAACAATAATTAAACATAAGAAAGAAGCCAATGAGAGGATGAAAATGCTTCTGGAAAAATCGATACGACTTTGAATAAAAGCAAGCTCTTTGTGTGCAGTGGGCGAATATAAATAACACCAGTTTTTCGCATTGTAATAAATACTATTGATAAAATTGTTTACTGAATCGCATACATTTTGACAATCGTGGAAATTCTTGCAATTTTCTAATTGATCTTTAGGCAATTCATCAAGATTTGTATATACTGATCGATTAGCATAAAGCGCTGGATTGGTCAAAATTTCATTACCTAATCCTGTGAATGAATTATCGTCATCGATCAAGACGCTTTTTCTTATCTCCGTTTCAGATTTTAATAAATGTGATTTTTGAAAAAGTTTTACCAATGGATTTTTACTTGAATCACTGTCAGACATAAAATCAGTAAAGTCCTGTATAATCAATCCAAGGCAATAAATAGCGACCGTCACTATAATAGCATAACCTGATTTAGAATAATCTCTCCTCATTACGGTTTTAAACCATTTAATAAAATCATATTGGTTGTACCTGTCAGCTATGAACAACTTGGGAATTAAAAAACAGAAATAGGCAATCAATAAAAATGCTGCAATGCCAACACCTACCGAATTGAAAATTTCAAGAATATTAATGTCGAACATATTATAGGATTGAAAATGGAAACTTAACCTAGT
>CAZCKF010000080.1:0-6770 GCA_964499155.1 uncultured Chitinophagaceae bacterium | reverse complement strand
TCAATTCATCGAAACGTTTTATCCGTATTAATACGGATGCATTAAAAAATGCTCTTTTGATGGTTTTGAAAAATAATTGATCTTCATATTTCAAATCACACATCATGCCCTCCCAAAAAAACCACCCCCTCCCCTCCTTTCACTTCCTCGTCGACTGGGGCGGAACACGCATCGGGTTCCTGGAAGTGAGTGGACTGAGTTTTGAAACGGAAGTGATTGAATACCGTGAAGGAGTAAATAAAGCCTATCATAAGACCAAACAACCGGGACTTACCAAGTACAACAACGTCACCCTGAAGCGTGGCGCATTCCTCGGAGATTTTGAAATGTTCAAGCTCTGGCAGAAAACTGTTTTCTTCAATGAGACTGGTGAACAGTTCCGGCGGGATATCACGATCAAATTGCTGAATGATCACCATGAACCGGTGATCACCTGGGTGCTTCAAAATGCATGGCCGTCGAAAGTGCAGTATTCAGATCTGAAGGCAGATGCAAATGAAGTGCTGATCGAAACAATGGAATTGGTACACGAAGGACTGAGCATTGTTGAATAAAACGTACACCAATGCATCCCCCTGTCAATTTTCATTTTTCAGTTTCCTTCCGTGGACTCGCGGGAAAGGATGAAGTGCACGAAGAAGGCTTTCAATCTGTCAGCGGACTGGAAGCATTTATTGATGTGTTCTCATCTGGTAACGACAAGAAGAAACAAAAAGCGGTTGTTACTTATTCACCACTGATATTAACGCGCGCAGTTGTTTCTCAGGAACGATCGCCATTTGCGCGCTGGCTGTTCGCATGCATTCACAATAATCATCCAACGGTTTTGAAATCGATTATGATTACATTGCTTGATGATGAACACAAACCAACGATGGCGTGGACTTTGAAGAATGTGCTGCCGGTGAGTTGGAGGCTGGGGGAGTTGAATGCGGAGAGAGCGGAGGTGCTTGTGGAAACAATCACTTTGAAATACGAGAAGCTTATAGTGAATAAGTGAGTTGCGGAAACGCTGCACGCTGCACGCTGGTTATCGGGGCGCTGCGCGCATGGATTTTATTGCATTGGTCGGGATTTTTGAACACACTGCTATTTTGTAATTGTTAGTTGTTCCAAATGGTTTCCGCTGCACGCTGCTCGCTGCACGCAGGTTATAGGGGCGCTGCGCGCGTGAGCGATGTAGCATGGATCGGAAAAGTGGAATACACTGATTGTTTTGGAGAATCACTTTTGAATATTTTTTTCAGTACACATCTATGATGTCAACTGAAAAACGAATGGTGAATTAGCGCACTACAGTTTTCAACCACGATCAGTGTAATCTGTATTAATCTGAGTCCCTTTCTCTTCCTCTTTCTCTTTCTCCTTCTCCTTCTGCATTTATTGCGGTATGATCTGGATGTTCATATAATTATTCAAAGTTCCAGTACCTCCGAATCTCGCTGTGGGTCCGATTGATTGACCATTCAAACTGATTGTGTGATTTCCCGGACCGATTTGTAAAATTTTGGTTCCGTTCAAATTTTCATTGCTTGCATTCGTCACGTCTGTATTGATACGTTGAACCCTTCCCCCGTTATACACAACATCAATCCACAAGGAAGAGGAACCACAAAAAGCACAAGAAAGTGCTGCTGTCGAGATTGAATAAGTAATAAAAGCCTTAGCATTTCCGGTAGTAGTAAATGAATAGGTCATTCCGGGTAATGGGACAAATCCGTTGGAAGTGCCAATGTCAATGTAGAGGTTATTGGTGATTTCGACAGTATTATTATACAAGGTATTGGTTGACGAAACCCAATTACTTGCTGCCCCATCTCCATTTGATTGCAATACCTGGCCTGGCGCACCTGCATTTCCATTTAATCGCAATGCACCAGTGGAGCGCACACGAAATCTTTCTGTCATGATTCCAGCCTGGTCATACCCAAAAGCTATATCAGCGTTCGGGTTATCGGAATATATCTGTAATAAATTTCCTTGTACAGCCATACCAACATCTCCAGTGCCGCCCGGATACAGTGTGATTTTCTTTCCCAATGAAGGAGGAAAAGTAAGTGGAGCATTCGGCGTTGTTGTACCAATACCCACCCTGCCCATTAATTTAATATCTCCATTAATTGTATTGACACCAAGATTCCACCCGGAGTTGGATCCATAGATCCCAGCCCATGTATCATCCTCCATTCCGATGAAAGCCTGCGTAAACAGATCTGCTCTGCTAAGCCACATGCCTGCTGTTTCCGCACCACTGGGGCGAAGTCGAATACGATTGGCGACATCAAGAATAAACTGTGGATTTGGCGTTCCAATACCTACTTGCCCAGCTCCTCTTATGCGCATCCGTTCCGTGAAATTTGCCGAAGAACCATAACCAAAAACAATGTCATCGGAAAATGTATAGCTATGCAACTGTAATGTGCCTGATTGCACTCCAATTCCGTAATAATGTCCCTGCGCATTTCCATCGTCCCACAGAATTATTTTTTGGCCTGTAGCCGTACCAAAACTCAAAGGACCTCTTGGTGTATTTGTACCGATACCAACGTTTTGAGAATTGGCAAGATTAACAGATACAACAAATACAATTGCAGTAACAAGAAATGAATACATCTTTTGCATAACCCGATTTTAGTGGAAGAATAATTTGGTCTGAACAGAATACCGGAGTGGATGATGATTAAAGAGGGCGGATGGGAAATTGATTTATAAGGTACATCATTTGTAAATCACATGCTCACTTATTCGAAGGGTTCGCTGCACGCTGCTCGCTGCACGGTGGTTATCGGGGCGCTGCGCGCGTGAGTATCTAACAATCTTCAGGAAAGTGGAACACACTAATTTTTTTGTTAATTCACTTATTCGGAATGTTCGCTCACGCATATTGTATTGGCTCAGCGCACGTGATCATTCAACATTGTTTGTACAAGAGATTCAAACCATGGACAAATCAGATTTACCAGTATTGAGCGTGAAGCGAGCAGCGTGTAGCGTAATAAAACAACACAGAATGATCCTTATCCTACTTAAAGTTTATTAGTTTTTTATTTCACTTTAAGAAAATATACATGATCGGCCTCATATTGACTCATGATATAACCTGGTCGAGAATCTCGATACAGGTACAGATGCTGATCGGTTGAATCGGAATACGAAAATTGAAAGGAAGCTTTTTTGCAATCATTATCATGTACGCGCACCGCTTTTAAATCGTTAATGGCAACTCCGTATGTGCCAGGATGTGTTGCGATCAAACCTAATTTAAAAATATAGGCATCGGAAGTTTCTGCAAATACGAAATGTTTTACTCTCGTAGCAAATCTTTCATCAGGAATGTGTGTTCCCGTGAGAAGGTGAAATTTGAAATGATCTAAAGCATACTCCACGCCGGGGATTAAAGCATCGCCACCATTCAATTTGATTATTTTGATCGAATTGCCAAAATGTGTTGCACGGGAAAAATTGATTGAATCACGATCATAAAATCTTTTTCCAGAATGATACATCACCCAAATTGTGTCATTTACATGAATCGAGTCCTTATCCGGAGTAACGTTCATTTGTGCTTCAAATGAATACTGCTGGTTCAAACATTTTTCTTTTACACAACCACAACTGCCGGTTGTACACATCACGAACATTAAATGAGTGGAGATCACAAGCAAAACTGTAGATGTCATGCTGGTTGGTTTTTGTAAAACTTAGGGTGGAAATCATATGACGGTAATGGACTTATATAGTTTAATACGAAACGGATAATGTAAAAAAGACAGGAGCTATTTGAAAGTCAATTATCAACCATAAGAATATTGTTATAGATGCCGCCATGGCCGAAAGAAGGCACACTGCTCTAACCTGACTCTATAGCACTTTCGTGCTATTTCTCATTAGCCGCGGGAATTTTATATTCCCTGACATAAACTTCAGTCATGCGATACTTCATAAATTTTACTTTCGCATTTATCATTACTCAATCTCTGCTCGCCCAAAATGTGGGCATTGGAACTACCACTCCCCGCGGGCCTCTGAGTTTTGGCGGCCCGCTTGGACAGAAAATTATTTTGTGGGATGATGGAAATGCAGAAGGAAGAAATTATGGGATCGGGATCCAATCGTTCCAGTTACAGATCCATACGGATAATGCGGCGGCTGACATAGTATTGGGAACAGGATCTTCTGCCAATTTAGTTGAAAGGATGCGCGTAAAAGGAAATGGAAATGTCGGCATCGGCGTTAACAACCCGACATACATTTTAGATGTTGGCAATCGAATGCGCTTGAGAAGCGGAGGAGTTTTCTTTCAATCACCTGGAATTTATCTCAACAGGATAGACAACGCGTCAGAACAAGGATTCATGGGCATAGAGGACGATAACTGGATGGGATTTTATTCCGGCAGCGCGGGATGGAGCTTTGGAATGAATACATCAAATGGATATGTAAAAGCAATGAACCGACTCGGCATCGGTACCACAACGCCAAATGCACCACTTGGATTTCCTGCAGCTCTTGGTAAAAAGATCACGCTGTATCCTGGTGCAACCGGTGATGTGGGTCTTTCCGTGCAGGGGAATTTATTGCAGATATATTCAGACAACCCAAATGCTGATATCGCATTTGGATACGACCAGGCAGGTACCATGACAGAAAGATTTCGAATGAAGGCCAACGGTGCCTTTGTTGTGAACGGAAACACGGGTAATTCGGGACAGGTGCTTCAAAGCAATGGTAATTCTTCACCGACATGGGTTACATCAACCAATGCGCTTTACAACAACACGCATGAAGCCAACAGTTCGACCCCTTTGGTAATTGGCACTGGGCAAGCAGAAGGTCAGATTCCCGGCATGTCCATATCTTTCACAACAACAGGCACTGCAAAAGTTTTAGTCTCCTATTCAATTCCCGCAACAAGCGATTACTGCTTCAATTGCGGGCCCACAACAATCTTCACCGAGATACGTCTTAATGGATCACTTGTTCAAACTGTGTCAAATTCAGTTTGCAACGGTTGCCGGTTAACCTTGTCATCAACAAAAATGATAATTGTTGGTGCCGGATCACATACTATTTCGATACACGCAGATGGCTCTGGTCCAACGGGTTCGTTGCCGCCTTGTTGCATTTACACAAATTCATTGCAGGTGCAGGTGATACCGCAGTAGGTGGTTGGAGGTTGGAATGGTTGGAATAGCTGGAGGTTCTTTAGGTCGGACATTCATTATTTATTTGTTGGTGTACTTATTCGAAGTGCTTGTTGTACCGAGCGTGTCAAAGTATGTCATACTGAGCTGGTCGAGGTTTCACGCAAAGTCGCAAAGTGAGCAAAGAGCGCAAAGGATCGTTTCTAATTCGAAAAATCTCCTGGATTTGTGAGTTGATTTTGTTCGAACTTTTATTTCACGCAACGGCGCGGCGATGAAATTGGTTTCTGTTTGAAGCTGTTACGCGGCGGCGCGACGGCCCTCGACAAGCTAGGTCTGACAATCTCTAAATAAGAAAAAATTGCTCCGAAAGAAAATTTCAAAATTTTGTGTGTGCGAATTTAGAAAGTTCGGGTCTGCCAGCGCCTTATTCCCGCATCGAACAAAAGAACGTTTCGCATGTAAACGACCTTGGCGGGAATACAGCGCCTTCACGATGGTCGATTAATTTTGCACAAGGATTTTTTTGATGTACGATACAGTTTTAAATTTCGAAGAGCGGACATTCTTCGATGCTTCACGATGATTCGAAGTATAATGACTGTTCGAACGCGCCAATACGCGTAGCGATTATTGGCGCTTGATTTTTTTGTTACTTTTTTTATCAAGAAAAAAAGTAAGGAATAGAAAGATGTTTGAAGAAATAAGAGAAAATATGCTCGTGTGAAGACACACGCTCGGCTGTTCGAATACGCATCCTCGCACAACTGCGACAGCAGAGGCGCGATCAAATAGCAACATTCCTCGATAAGCTGGGTCTGACAACCTCTAAATCAGAAAATATTTGCTTCGAAAGAAAATTTCAAAATTTTGTGTGTGCGAATTTAGAAAGTTCAAGTTTTCCAACGTAGCGGTAATACATCGCAATCCGCTATTGCGGAATCACCTGCACTGTCAAAACATCCGGGCAATTATTGCAATTAACAAAACGAATGCTGGGACCCGATACATGATCAGCGGCAACGCTTACTGTATGAGTACCTGGACCCAGTTGCAAAATCCTGGTTAGTGACATTGTCTCATCAACAGCATTCGCAATCGATTTATAATTTCTTTGAATAACGCCTCCGTTTAGTTCTAACTGTATCCAGAAATTAGAGGCCCCGCAAAAACTGCAAAAAAGCGATTGAAGCGAAAGTGAATAGGTGATTATAACTTTCGCATTTCCGGTGATTGTAAATGTATGCGACATGCCGGGTATCTGTGTTGTAGGCATTGTATTGTCCAGCGTCAACGCTTGGGTACTAACAATTTCAGTAGAATTATTATACATCGCATTTGTTCCCGATGTCCATGTAGCAGCATTTCCATCGCCATTTGATTGCAATACCTGGCCAGGCGATCCCGCACTTCCATTAATTCTCAACGCTCCATTTCCCCGCATTCGAAAACGTTCAATAAAACTGCCTCCCTGATCATAACCGAATGCTATGTCAGAACTGATGAAGTCTGAATGCATTTGCAATACACTTCCCTGTACACTGAATCCATAGTCGCCGCTTCCACTGCGATACATTGTAATTTTCTTTCCATGTATAGACGCAAATGTCAATGGAGCAGTCGGAT
>CAZCKF010000079.1:0-9814 GCA_964499155.1 uncultured Chitinophagaceae bacterium | reverse complement strand
AAAAGGAATCAGGCTTGATGGATTTACGCCAGTGGTTGTAAATCTTGCAGACGGATACTCGGCAGATGATTTATGGGTCCATGACGAACATGACATGTATAAATCACAGATTCTTGTTCGCATTTTCGATAATCCTCAAACTGAGGGTCACCTTCCCAGGCCATTTGGCGTCTTTTACGAAACAACACGTCCCTGTTATGAAGATGTAATGCTTCATCAAATCATTGAAGCAAAAGCAAAAAAACAAGGTGACCTGGATAAACTGCTTCGCGGAAATGAGGTTTGGACTATTGCGGACTAAGATTAAGGCATCAGGCATCAGGCTTCAAGAAAAACTTCAAACTCGCCTAATTAATCTTCGAACATAGAGCTTTCCAATTCAATCATCAGAATCCATCCTTGATCATTTAAAACTTTTCACTTCACTTGAAAGTTGAATCTTGTTTCTTGAGTCTCGAATCTTTCCCCAACTCTTCCCAATACTCCGCCGCTCTCCTTGTATGCGGTATCACAATTGTACCTCCCACAATATTTGCCACGGCAAATATTTCATACATCTGCCCTGTGGTAACTCCAAGTTCAGCGCATTTCCCCAAATGATATTTTATACAATCATCACAGCGCAATACCATGCTTGCAACAAGACCCAGCATTTCCTTTGTTCGCTTATCAAGCTCCCCATCTTCATACGTATTTGTATCAAGATTCCATAACCGCTTCATCACGAGATTGTTTTTCGAAAGAATGACATCGTTCATTTTTTCGCGATAATCGTTGAATTCTTTTATTATATCTGACATAGTGTTGATTTAAGATTTAAGATGTTAGATCTAAGATTTGTTTTAGATCTAACAGTTTTTAAAATTTTAAGAAATTCCTGTTACGAAGCATTGGACATTGGATATTGGATATTGGACATTGGACATTTATCTTTTACTGTCCAGATACGCAATCACCGCCTTCCGTATATCTCTCCTCTGTTCCGTGAGTTCATACTTCTTCAAAATTCCTTCTGCTCCGTCTTTCAAAAATCCAAGATTCGTTTCACCACCGGTCAGTAAAAAATTACTGAGGAGCACGCGATAAGTTTTATTCTCATCGATTGGTTCTCCCTTAATATTCCAAATGTTCAGTGTGGCATCAAATGTTACGGGTGCACTTTGCAAAAAACCCCCATTGCCCCTGTTCAGTCTTCCTGCATCGAGTACGCGTCGCAACAAAGATCCTTTCATGTCTACTTCATCGATCGAACCACCAAAGGGAAGTGTGCGAAGTATGTCATATTCATTGATGGGCGGTACAAGTACATCATCCACGCGAATGGAACCAGAATTCATTATTGCTAGATCAGCTTGTGGAGAAGATGCAAGCATTGCATCTACTATCAAACGGGTTAAGTTCGTTGATCCGCTTCTGATTTCACCCTCGCGCCCTTCCAATGATTCACCTGAAGTAATAACCTGCCTCGTGGCATTAAAACCTTGCTGTTTGTAATTTTCATTCGCAATGTTGATCCATTTTTGAACCACACGGTCTGTTATTGGATCCAATGATACACTTTGATCCAGTTCCTTTAAATCCGCAGATGTTTCTACTTTAACACGTCTTTTCTTTTTATTAATATCAAGATTTATTACATAGGCCGTTTTCGCATTTGCATGAGCTTTCGTAATTAATACATTCTTCTCTCTTATAAAACGATGATCATGCTCATGGCCGCCAATTATCAGATCGAGTCCTGGGAGGTTTTGTGCAAGTCGAACATCATCCTGGACAAGCTGGTGAGTGAGGGCAACAACGGCATCACACGAATCCTTTATTAAATTATATGTAGTTATTGCCGAAGAAAGAACTGAATCATAAGTAACATATGGTTGTCGGGTAAATGGAATGGTTAGTCCAATAAAACCAACTTTCGTTTCAGTACCATCCTTATCGGTAAATCTTAAAATCCTGTATTTTGGCATTGGAATTCCATTTTTCATAAATGGTTTTGCTGCACCATCTTTTACATAAAAGGTATTTGTTGCGACCCAGGCAAATTTTGATTCATTAATGCGTTCCTGCAGATCTGCTTCGCGCAAATCAAATTCATGATTTCCAAAAATGGCCATTTCAACACCCGCTGAATTCATGGCTTCCACCATTTGTTTCCCGCGGATGGGTTTGTCGCCTTCGCGAAGTGTGTTATAAACAGATGGACTTAAAAAATCTCCAGCCATAACCATGACTGTATTTCGATTTTTATGTATTTCTTGCTGCAAGAGGGTTGCTACTCTTGCCATCCCGCCTTTTGTACCAGCTTCAAGTGGCGCGATTTCATACACATCATTTATTTGAACAAATGTGACCCTGATCTTACCATCATCACCTGTCACATTTCGTGAAGAAGTACATGCTGCAAGAAATAACAGCAGTGGTAAATATTTTTTCATCGTTAATCAATTGATTGAAGCCATGAAACAATACCGTCATGAATTTTCTTTGCGACATTTTTATGAAACTTCGAATTTAAAATTAGTTTCTCATCCAGTTCATTGCTGAGAAATGCAACTTCTACAAGGCAGTTTGGAAATTCTGTTGGTCCACTGAGTGTGAAATTAAATGCACCAATATTTCCAAAATTTGGAAGACCCAGTTCCAGCATTTTATTCAGTACATGTTCAGTGAGAGAACGGAATCCAATATGTCTATAATAAGTACTCACACCTCGCACACTCCTGTTGCCAGATGAATTGAGATGAATACTTATAAGAATATCTATTGCAGTATCGCGCAACATCACGAAGCGTTCCTGTGTTGTGGTGGATGTATCATTCTCCCTGGTCATGACCACATTCACTTTTTTGCTTTTCAGGTATTTTTTAAGTTCCTGGGCAATTTTAAAGGTGTAATCTTTTTCAAGTATGCCGGTTGAAATACCCTTTGCACCCTCGTTCGTTCCACCATGTCCTGCATCTACCGCAACAGTTATATCCCTGATGCGCAAACTTTTTGGTTGTTGCCTGACACGAATGACAAGGCGGTTGCTGTCATAATAAATAGAATGACCCCAGTGCTGTTTGTTTTTTAATTCGATAAAAATTCTGAAAACATCATCCTCGATCTGTTCATAATAAACATTCCGGATCTCTTTCACTGTTTTCAACTGGGTTATCCAATTTGTATTGCTGGTGGCTCCAAAAATATCAACGACTATTTTTGATGGGTTGATTTGCTGCATGCTTCGATAGGGCAATTTTTCATCAAGCATTACAGTCACATAATCAAACTTTTCATCTCCCCATACGCGCCAGCTTGAAGTAAGGTGGTACGGTCTTGCAACAGAGGTATCAGGTTTGAAATTATCCTTGGGTAAATAAGCCACATGATTAGTGGAAAGCTGAACCTTGTAATCGTTTTCAACACTGTCGATTACTTTCACGAGCACATTGGTATCGAGGTAGGTCATTTTCGCTCCACCCAAACGATCATTGCCCAGCCCAAATTCAAGATATGGCAGCATGCCTGTCGTTCGTCCGATTAAAATTCGCTGCGCATTCAGGATTGTGGATGAAAACAATACTGAAAAACAAAATATGACAACAGAAAAATTAAATTTCATGGATGAAAGTTCAATATGGAATTGCAAATTCCAAAACACCCGATTATATTTGGAAATCCTTCCTTGAAAGCGCTATCCGCATTCCTCTGATCGCCAATTATTACATTTTGTTTTGACCTGCTGTATCGTGCTGTATGTACGATTACTGTTGTCATCACAATCACTCAAAGGTATCGAGCATAGACCAATACACTTTTCAATATAATTCAAGATCGTGTGGTAATGTAGACGTACATTATCAGAGGGCCCTTCACCGAGAGGGCCTTTAAATTTTGATAACACGGAGAAGAATAACACGGATTAAGACGGATTACACCGATACGTGGCTGTAATTTGCAGGTCGTTTATTTTATCGAAATTCAACATCTCTCGCCACTAGCTTTTTACTTCAGTTTCCGCAATTCATCTCGTACTTAGGAAGACTTGCACGTTGCAGGTTGCCAGTTGCTTCCCCACTCCCTGACTTATCATTTTCTCTTAGTTAAAAAAAATCACCAAACTATCTCCCACCTAAGAAGCCTCGCCTCTCGTCTCTCGTCTCTCGCCCCTCACTCCAATTTTCCCCAATTCATCTCGCACCTAAGAAGACTTGCCAGTTGCATGTTGCAAGTTGCTTTCCACTGACATGGCTTGTCAAGCTCTAAGAATCAAATATCTCCCCCCAAAGACTTTCTCCCACCTAAGAAGCCTCGCCTCTCGCCTCTCGTCCCTCGCCACTCTACCTTTGCACGATTTACGAATATCTCTTTTATGTGGAAAGTGCCCGGCGTGGCAACGTAACTATACGCGCAGATGTTGCGCTTTCCCTTAATTTTTACAGAATCATCATTATCAATACACTACAGGGATTCTCTTACCCGTTTTAATCCAAATCCAGGCACCGGCCCCTATAAAAAACTGATATGAACTGGAACGTAGTGATGGGTGTTGTTTCAACATTAGCACTGTTTACACCCATCGTAATTATAATAACTGAAAAACTGTACCGCCACAAGCAATTCCTTGTGCTTGCGCTGTATTACGGTTGCATGTTATCGTATAACATGCTCAGTGAAGAATTCATTCCCGCAACAGATGCTTTTACAAAATATTTTGGCGTTACAATCAATCTGCTGGATGTTCCCATGATCATTTTCTTCATGACACTTTTTAGTCCAACGCAGTCCATGACCAAAAAAATGTACTGGCTCATTGGATTAATTGCAATCTTTGAAGTAATTGTAGTATCCATACTTGGCCTAACAGTAAAAGCAATAACGGTTACACTTGGCGGAGGTCTTATTTGTGTTTTAATTGTTAGTGGGATATTCTTCTATCGACAGGTGAGGATTGCAATCATGCACCGCAAATCAACAGGGCGTGCACTGATGATCACGTCTGTTCTTTTTTCTTACGGATGCTTCAGTTTTATATACCTGATCTATTACATAATGAAAACGCCGTACGTGGCGGATAGTTTTCTAATCTACTTCATCGTTACCATTGTCGGATCGTTGTTGATGACAGCAGGAATACTGATTGAAAAGAACCGGTTGCACAAACTCGAAGAGTTAAAAATTACCCGGAAAGAAATACTTAGATTCTTTGGTGAGTCGTCGCCGAGGCATCAATCAAAGTTGAATTAGAGCTGTTGGCTGTTGGAGGCTTTTAAGTTACTCTGTCAAAAGTACGAGCAGTGCCAGAATCGAAGCGAATTTTGAAATCTTGAAATCTTGAAATCTTGAAATAATAAAACCCGCTGTTGAGGCGGGCTTTATATTTTATCTAAAAAGCATATTTATTCTCTGCTAACATTCGGTCTGCAATCCGTCTTCTCGCATCTTTCGTATTAAATGGTTCTGCCTTTGTAAAACGCTTCAATCCCATCAGGATCATTCTCTGTTCATCACCATCAGCAAAAGAATTAATTGCATCCTTCCCAGATTTATTGATCTTGTCTGATGCATCGTAGAGAGACGTGCGCATAATATCCAGATAAATACCAGAATTAGCTTCACCGCGCAGGTCAACGATCTTCATCACACGCAGCAACACGCTTTCTGCATGGAACAATTCAATCACCATGTCAGCAAGATTCATCAATACTTCCTGTTCATGTTCTAGTTTGTTCATTAGTTTTTGGACCGCTGCACCAGCAGTCATCTGGATTGCTTTCTTCAAATTTGCAATCAGTTTTCTTTCTGTATGAAATGCTCCCTCGTCATCTGCTCCAAAATCAGGAATGCTCATCAATTCTTTCTGAACTTCCATGGCAGGTCCCATCAGGTTGAGTCTTCCCTGCAAAGCGCGCTTTAAGATCATATCGAGTGTGAGCAAACGATTGATCTCATTTGTACCTTCATAAATTCTGTTGATCCGGCTGTCGCGATAAGCACGCGAAATATTGTACTCTGCACTAAAACCATTACCACCATGAATCTGAACTCCCTCGTCCACTACAAAGTCGAGTACTTCACTTCCATATACTTTCAACATCGCACACTCAATCGCATACTCTTCTGCTGCTCCAAGTAATGCTTCATTAAAAGCTTTTCCAGAATTTGTCAGTTCAGTTTCTTTTTCATCCACCCATTTTGCTGTGCGATACAAAGCACTTTCTCCGGTAAAAATCTTGATTGCCATTTCACCCAGCTTGTGCTTGATCGCACCAAAATTGGCAATTGGCTGCTTAAATTGTTCGCGCGTGGCAGCGTATTGAATGGAAGTAGTTGCCGCAAGTTTGGAACCGCCAAGAGCTGCAGCACAAAGTTTCAACCTGCCGATATTTAAAATGTTGAATGCAATCTTATGTCCTTTCCCAACTTCACCAAGCAGGTTGTCAACAGGCACTTTAGCATCCTGGAAATACAATTGTACAGTTGATGATCCTTTTATACCCATTTTATGTTCTTCTGGACCCTGTGTAAATCCTTCCGTTCCTCTCTCAACAATAAATGCACTGAATTTATCACCATCAATTTTGGCAAAAACAGTGTATACATCTGCAAAACCACCATTGGTGATCCAACATTTCTGGCCATTGAGCAAATAATGTTTGCCATCAGCGCTCAGTTTCGCCGTTGTTTTTGCACCAAGTGCATCACTGCCACTGTTGGGTTCTGTTAATCCATAAGCTCCAACCCATTCTCCTGTTATAAGCTTGGGAATGTATTTTTTCTTTTGTTCTTCTGTACCGAAGTATAAAATTGGCAACGTTCCGATTCCTGTATGTGCAGCTATCGCAACAGAAAAAGAATGTCCTGCACCGAGATAATCATTCACGATGGTTGACGTAATAAAATCTTTTCCGTAACCTCCATATTCTTCCGGAAATGAAGTGGCGAGTAATCCTTGTTCACCTGCTTTTGTGACAAGTGATCGCATCAACCCTTGTTCAAGATTGTCAATGCGATCAAGCAGCGGCATTACTTCTCCCTGCAGGAATTGGTCGCACATATCTCGAACCATTTTCTGTTCGTCCGTAAATTCTTCTGGTGTGAAGGTTGTAAACGGATCAGATTCTTTTATCAGCCATTCACCTCCCTTGATCACAGTTTGTTGTGTTGTTGCGGTTTGCATGATGAATTTTTATAGTTATTTAAGATTGTCGTAAACTTTCTGAAGCACATCTTTGGCAAGGTTCACCTGTTCAGGTGGCACACCAGTCAATGCTTCGTTTAATGTTTCTTCGGCAAGTTGCATGGTTTGCTCCTGGAGTTTCTGTGCCTGTTTCGTAACATAGATCCTGTTTATGCGCCTGTCGGTTTCTGAAGCAACTCGTTTTACCAGGTTCAGTTTTTCAAGATTGTCAACCAACCTTGTAATACTTGGTTTATCTCGATAAGTTGCATTGCATAATTCCTGCTGGCTTTTCCCGTCTTCTTTCCATAAATGATAAAGTACACTCCATTGTTCGATGGTGAGATTTACATCTGCCTGGTTGAATTTTTTCTGCAACCTCCGCGCTATCGCAGTCGAAGCTTTTCCTGTAATAAAACTGTATAATTCGCCCTTCTTAAATTGGTTGTTTGGCATATAGTTGCATAATCAACTATCCAAATCTATAAAATGGGACCGGGATTTCAAAGGCTTTGAACCACCTTAACAAAACAATTTTTAAAAGCCCAAAAACACGTTGTAAATCAGTGAGTCAATTACAGTTATTCCTTTTCATATGTCGTTAGTCCCTACTTTTAATATGTGCCGGAACTGAAATATCAGCATTCAACAATCGTGTACCAGGAGTATGGTACCGGCGAACATGTAGTGATCTGCTTTCATGGTTATGGTGAAAATGCTCATTCTTATAAATTTTTGGGTGCATTACCGTCATTCAGGTTTGTAGCAATCGAATTGCCATTTCATTCTTATACGTCATGGAATGAATCATCGCCACCAACAACTGAAAATTTTATTGAGATAGTAAACTTAATCGTTGGTAAAAGTGACAATGAAAGTGTTTCACTAATGGGTTTCAGCCTGGGCGCGCGAATAGCGCTCGCGGTGTATGAAAGAAGTGACAGGCATTTTCAAAAATTGATATTGCTGGCGCCAGATGGACTCAAGGTGAATTTCTGGTATTGGCTTGCTACCCAAACCATTCCTGGTCGGCAACTTTTTAAATTAACCATGAAACATCCAAAATGGTTTTTTGGTATGCTGGCAGGCATGAATAAAACGGGGCTTGTAAATGCAAGCGTTTTCAAATTTGTTCACCGATATATCGATGATGAATCGTTCAGGAAACAATTGTTGGAAAGATGGATCGGATTAAGGAAGATAAAACCAGATCTAAAACGAATTGCTGATAAAATAAAACAAAGCAATACATCAACCAGGATCCTGTATGGAAAACACGATCGCATCATATTGTCGAACAGGGGTAAAATATTTTGCCGGATGGCTGGTAATAATTGCAAAGTGATCATGGTCGATTCTGGTCACCAACTGCTTCATGCAAAACACGCAAAGGCCATAGCCGATGCATTGAAAGATTAGATTTGTAACAATGGTTCTTCTTGTTCCCCTCATATTGTTTTTCATGTATGCCTTCCTGATCATTTATTATGAGAGAAAATGGAAGGAATTGCCGGAAGCCCCCGCAAGTATTGATCATTTACAATTACCAGGTCATTTTGTTTCGGTAATTATTCCTGCTAGAAACGAAGAAGAAAACATGGGCCGTATTCTCAATGATCTTTTAAAGCAGGATTTTAATGAAGGCAAATTTGAAATCCTGGTAATAAATGATGAATCAACTGATAAAACATTTGAAGTTGCTTCAAAGTTACTACCAACATCACGGGGCAGTGTTATTCAATCAGAAGTAAAACCAGGAACAGCATTTAAAAAAAATGCCATTGAAACGGGTATCAGGCATGCGAAAGGAAATATTATCGTAACAACTGATGCAGATTGTTCACTTCCGTCAACATGGTTAAGAACAGTAACAGAATTCCTGGTAGTTCGCGATGCTGTATTTGTTGCGGCACCTGTAAAAATGATATCTACCGGATCTTTCATAGAAAATTTCCAGGTGTTGGATTTCCTGGTGTTGCAGGGTATTACTGCAGCATCGGTTCATGCGCGTTTTCATTTTATGTCAAATGGCGCTAACATTGCGTATAGCAAACCTGCATTTGAAAAAGTAAAAGGATTTGAAGGGATCAACCAGGTTGCATCTGGCGATGACATGCTGCTGATGCAGAAAATGGCAAAAGCTTTTCCATTCCGCGTTCTCTATTGTCAATCCAGTTCTGCGATTGTTGAAACACCAGCAATGTCTGACTGGAAATCCTTTTTCAACCAAAGAATACGCTGGGCAAGCAAGTCGGCACACTACCAGGATGGAAACATTAAACTCATTTTACTGCTGGTATATTTGTTCAATCTTTCTCTTTTTCTAATGATGGTTGGTTCCGTATTTAATAAGGCCATCTTGTTTGTAACCGTTTCACTTATTTTCTTCAAATACCTTGTCGAGTTTTCTTTTGTAAAACGCATTGCCAGTTTTTTTGAATACAAAAAACTGATGAACTGGTTTTTCGTTTTTCAACCTGTCCATATTATTTATACTGTTATTGCAGGTTTTCTCGGTTTTTTCAAAAAGTATGAATGGAAAGGGCGGGTGGTTAGGTAGTTGGCGGATATTCTCTGAATTCAACTTTAAACATATTTTAAGCTCGTAAGCTTTTATGGCAACAGGCAACCAGCAACGGGCAAGGCTTATTA
>CAZCKF010000078.1:0-9896 GCA_964499155.1 uncultured Chitinophagaceae bacterium | reverse complement strand
AAAGCGGGTTATGTTAACAGCTAACTAAGATGTGGGACCATAATACATGGATCGATTATAACGAAGCGAATTTCACTTTTCACCTTTCACTTTTCACAATAATTCATACACTTCAAATCCTCAGAGTGTAGCACTGCCCACTCACCACCACCCACTGCCCATCAAAGTTTCTCCCATTTTTCAGGCAACAAATCTTCAAGATCTTCCGGTCCCTTATTGAACCAGTTCTTCGGTGCGATGACGTTTTTTTCAGGGAATTTATTCAACCAGGCAGTCCACCAGCTAAAACTGCTGTTTGCGATGATCTGGTGACGGCATTTTTGCATGAGATAAAAATCTTCGAAATGGTTTTTTGTTAATTCACCCGAAGAATAACTGAATCTGTCATCCTTGAATTGTGAACGGACCCAATGAATGTCGTCTGAGAAAAAATAAAATTCTGCTGAGGGGACCAGGTCGATCATTCGCTGTATTCCTCTTTTATAATAATCAACTCCGAGGATCCCGTGCATTTCCGTAACGACAGGATTGGTATAATCACCACGCCGGATATGTACGGCTACAGAATCTATTGATGAAAGTTCGTCTGCTTTTGCACGGAGGTGATCCATTACGCCTGGCTTGAATGTTATTTCTTCCCGAATAATTTCTTCAATGGGTAAAAAATATTTTTCGCTTTGCCAGTATCCTTTAATGTAAACGTTATCACCACAGCGCAACAACCTGGAATCAAAATGAAAGAATCGTTCCCTGTAATAACCTTTTTTTGAAGGTGGTAATAGTCTTTGCAACGCTCGTCCTAAAATAGTTTCAGGAATATGCCTGTGAACGTCATCGTCATGTGCAAAACCCGCTTTGATATTTAACTGCAATAAATCAAAATTGCGCAGCTTGTATTCATCAAATCCAGACACATCGAGTTGCAGTTCTGATTTATTCAATTCGGCCAGGCATCTGCCAGCAGCATACTGGAACAGCTGGTTGCCAAGTCCGCCTATGATTTTGGTTATGATCATTTTTTTCTTGCAAAAACATGAATACCGTAACACAACAACTCTGATGAGCCTTTATCTCTCTTCGATAAACGCTGCAATATGGCAAGGTTCATATGTATCACAGCTTTCTCAAAATAAGTAAGCTTCACATTAGCATATTTTTTTGCGACTGATTTGATGCGGCGGTTTTCCTGAGCGATGTACTCAAAAAAGTTTCCATTCAATTGCAGATCATCAATCTGAAATCCATTTTCAGGTAAATGTTTTTCATAATAAAATCTATTGAGACCTGATGCAAAATGATATGGAGCAAAATGTGTCAGGCTGGCGAATGGTGCAGTAATTAATAAATATCCTCCCGGTTTTACCAACCTGCTAAATTCTTTTATTGCAGCGAGAGGATCTGGAATGTGTTCAAGCACTTCTGTGCACATTACCGCATCAACTGCATTGTTTTCTAGTGGAATTGACACAATATCTGAAACTATGTCAAGTCTGGTTGTATTCCAGGTACCTGTTTGTAAACCAACAGCACCACTGCCATCATATTGTGCAAAGTCCTGGGAAATATAATTTAAGTGATTGCAATATTTTTTAAACTGGCATTCACCAGCGCCCGCATCAAGGATCTTTAATCCTGATGGAATTTTTTGAAGCGTGTTTTTAATCCACGACTCACGTGTCGATTCATTGGTGGTACCTACCTGGAACATATTATGTATTTGGAACAAGCCTGATGATATCATCTTCAACAGTGAGCGAATAATTTTTACCTGCGCGTGATATCTTATTTTTTATTTCTTCAATTGTTGGATAATGGTGGGTGCCATTAAACATCCTTGCATCATCGATCAAAATAATATGCGGGTATTTGCTAATAAATATTGCATCGAGTTCTTCAGGAACAGGGCATTCTTTTGCACCAAGAGCGGTAATGCCACCAGAATAGTGTCCATCCAACCAAAAAAGTGCAGGCCCATCGAGTTCGTTTACGATTTCAGAAAGCCTGCTGCCACTGTCACCTTGCAATAAGTTTATGTTGTCTTCATTTTTAAACCTCTTCGTTGCTTTAAGGTGCAGCTTCTCACTTAATTCAATGGAATAGATTTTTTCAAACTGATCTTTCATAGCATAAACCATGTCTCCAAGGTAAGTTCCCGTTTCCACCAGGTAAGCTGGTTTAAATTGAGTCTTATATGCAAGGATCGTTTGTTGTTTTATGACGTGAGGAGGTGGTACCGGTTTTCCATTATTGATCCAATCTTCGATAATTTGTTTATCAGATTTTGATTCTTTCTTTCTGAATAGATTCAGCATTCAATTATTTTTTAAACCAAAAACAACCGCACGCATATTGCTGTTGTGCTACAAGACCCGGGTCAGCATTTTCAATTATACCACCAGAGTCGGGGATCAAAGAAAATTCATTTAGGATTAATGGTGAAAAGTATTGAACAATCTGCTCAAAACTGTAAATTCTGTGCGCGTTAAATTCTACGCGTGATCTGCCGACTGGGGTTACAAACAGCAAATTCCCTCCATCAGCAAGCACACGTTTCAACTCCTCAATGCCTTTGATGTCACCTTCAGGATCTAGTTCATCGCCATACCTTCCAAGTCCAATATGCTCGATGGTATGCATGCATGATAGAGAGTTAACAGATTCGCTTGCGAAAGGAAGCTTTTTTAAGTCGGCAAAAGAAGATTGATAATCTTTTAAATTCAAATGTGCCGGCCTGTAATCAAAAAATTTTACCGGTATAAAAGCAGATAGAATGGTTCCAAAATGTAAAATCGAAGAAATGTCTATGTGCTCTGCAGGTTTGGTTTTTGCCAGAATCCTCGCTGCCCAGGCGGGATGATACGTATAGTGCTGGTCAAACGGTGTAGTGGATAATTTATCACTCAGGCAGGGGTAAGCATCACTGAACTCTACAGCCATTTCACGCTTGTGAAGCGATTTAAATTTTTTAAACTCACTGAGGTATTCACCAAAACGCCAAACCTTCTTTGGTGTTTTGATAAGTACACTTTTTGCAAGCTGTGTAATCTTATTCCTGAGAAACATCACCGCTAGTTACATCAGTTCGGGCAAGTAATTGGCATTTTTCAATGAGAGTATTATAGGGTTTATTTCACTACTTCATCACAAATCAAAACATCCCATAATGTCCAAGATCATTTTGAGCTAAGATATTCATAATGAACACTTATTATTAAGCTTTTAAGGCGAATTCTATAGTTGAGTTCAATCAAATTCATTATTTTGTCAAAACGGGTGTTTTAACTTTGAACTGCCGAACCTTCAGAAATGAAAATTAAGATTGTATTTTTTGTTTCCTGTCTATTCTTTTTTCAGATTGTATCAGGTCAATCTATTAATCAGTCCATTCAGGGAATTATTAACGAATATGCTGCTGTATTATCGTATGACCCATGTCAAAATAGCCTAGGGGTATCGGATGCCTCAAAATTTAATCCGGGTGATACGATATTTCTGATTCAAATGAAGGGTGCGATTGTTGACACTACAAATACATCATCTTTTGGTACTATTTTATCCTACAACAATTCCGGAAATAATGAATTTAATATAATCCGGTCTAAAAGTGGCAACACCTTAATTCTCGAGTATTTTTTAAAAAGTACTTATGATATTCCTAACGGAAAAGTTCAAATAATCAGAGTACCATATTATCAAACCGCAACCATTCAAAATACTATAACTTGTTTGCCATGGAATGGAAATATTGGGGGTGTGGTGGTTTTAAATGCAAGAGATTCGATCATCCTAAATAGTTCTGTAGATGTATCAGCAAAAGGTTTTCGTGGAGCAATACTGGAAGTGCGGCCTTCGGACTGTAACAATACCTCATATGTATTACCAAATTCATCAACTGGAGCTGCACTGAAAGGAGAAGGAATTGTAGCATTATCAGATAATTTAACAAGAGGTCGGGGTGCTGCCGCAAATGGCGGTGGTTCTGGAAATGATCATAATTCAGGAGGTGCAGGCGGGGGAAATGGTGGGAATGGTGGAAATGGTGGAAGAGAATTCGGGTGTAATACCACGCAATTAATGAATGGTGGTTTAGGAGGTAAGCAACTCATTCAATCTGCTACAAGAATTTATTTAGGTGGAGGTGGTGGAGCTGGAGATGCTAATAACGGGAATTCTACCCCGGCAGGAAATGGTGGAGGAATTATTGTTATTAACACAAATAAACTAGTAACAAATCGCCGAGAATTGCTTGCTAAGGGTGCTACCGCTGCCAATTGTACACCTGATTGTTGGGATGCTCAAAGTGGAGGTGGCGCAGGCGGAAGTGTTGTATTAAATGTGAATATTTTTTCGGATTCGCTTTATGTAAACACGATTGGTGGAGATGGTGCAAGCCTTCAAAATAACAATACTGCACTTGGATTTAATGGTCCAGGAGGTGGGGGAGGAGGTGGAGTTATGGCTGTTAAACTTCTTGGGTCTCCCTATATTAAACATAATACCAACGGAGGTAAAAAAGGTTTATTTCTTAACACAAATACTTCCGAAGGAGCAACAGATGGAACTATAGGGGTTTCGACAAACAATTTTATTTTACATACTGCAGATGCCATTTTTCAAGCTAATATTGATTCGATTGCAATTCAAGATTCAATCTACGGATGTTCATCCACCAATTTAGTTGGTTTCGCAGCTTTAAATTCAGGAAATGTAAGCTCATGGTATTGGGATTTTGGGGATGGAAGCTTTGCGAGTGGTCAAAACCAAATTCATAATTATTCTTCCCCCGGAACATTCACTATCAAATTGAAAATCACAGATAATTATGGATGTCAGGATAGTGTATCCAAAGACATTATCATATCTGATTTTTTAAATGTTACCACTGCAGGTGATACAACTTTGTGTGATAGATCAACCGTACAACTTAATGCTTTTGGCGGAACAACTTATAGTTGGTTCCCGACTCAAGGATTATCAAATCCTAATATTCCTAATCCACTTGCAACTGTTGACTCCTCAATAAAGTATTTTGTCACAATAACTAATGGACCGAATTGTTCTGCTAGTGATTCTGTTGTGCTTGTACTAAATGAGAGAGCGATAGTCAACCTACCTCTCGATACATCTGTGTGTTCTGGAAAACCATTTCAATTGAATCCATCCGTTAATAATGCTACATTATTTACATGGTCACCATCAAGTGGGATTTCAGATACGACTATACTTGATCCTGTTTTCAACTTAACTGCTTCAGCAACTTATATTTTACAGGCTAATAATATATCTGGCTGTTTAGGAACCGATACAATTTCGATCACTGTAAATCCTACTCCCATTATTTCTTTACCGGCGGACCAAAATATTTGCAGAGGGGATTCATTCCAAATTCATGCGACTGTAACAGGTGCTTCAATCTATTCATGGTCACCTGCAAATGGATTAAACTCCTATTCGATTTTAAATCCATTTGCAAGTCCCGTTATAAATACTACGTACATTTTAACTGGGGTTAATAATGGATGTTCTGGATCCGACTCAATTGACATAATTGTAAATGACCGAGCAATGGTTGACTTACCTGAAGACACTACTGTTTGTTCCGGCATAGAATTTCAACTTCATCCTATTAGTAATAATGCAACAAATTATTTATGGAACTCGGGTATTGGTTTATCGGATTCTACTATTTCAGATCCTTTATTTAATTTGAATAGTAATAGCAATTTTATTCTAATTGCCAATAATGTATCCAATTGTCCTGCATCTGATACAATAACAATTTTAGTAACTCCAACTCCCATAGTGAATATTTTGCAGGATGAACAAATTTGCATTGGGGGGTCTGCACAATTAAATTCAACAATAAACGGAGCAACGCAATACACCTGGTCACCGGGGAATGGCTTAAGTTCTACAACAATTTTAAATCCTATTGCAAATCCTACTGTAAGTACCAATTATTATTTAACAGGTTTATTTAATGGTTGTTCAGCAACTGATTCAGCAACTGTAACTGTTCTTCCAACACCTGTTTTTGCAGTTAATCCGAATCAACAATCTGTTTGTCTGAATGAATCAGCAGAATTCATTGCATCAGGTGGAGACACTTATCGTTGGATTGACCAAACAGGAACAACCATAGCTACCAGTCCGCGGTTATTAATTAGTTCTTTTATTCCTCAAGATTATATAGTTATAATTCATGACCAATCATGCAACTATTTAGATACACTTGCAGTTAGTCTGGATATTAGTCCAAATCCGGTGATTTCTATTTCTAAATCAAATGATATTGATTGTATTAATACTACATCCACCTTGATGGCTTCTGGTGGAATTTCATTCATATGGTCACCAAATCAGTATATCAATTCAAATAACTCACCAAATCCAACTGTTTCGCCTCAACAGGACATGTGGTATAAAGTAATTGTGGGAAATAGTGATAATTGCTTTGCAGAGGATTCTATTTTGGTTAAAGTTGACCCATCAGCGAAAGATGGAAAATTTTATGTTGCAAATGCTTTCACGCCTAACAATGATGGTAAAAATGATTGCTTTGGTGTAAAATATTGGGGAGTAGTTGAAAAATTTGAGTTATCTATTTATAACAGATGGGGGCAGGTTGTTTTTAAAACTACTGATATTACTCAATGTTGGGATGGTAAATTTAAAGGTGTATTACAGGCCACAGATGTTTTTGCATATCAAATCAAGGCTAAATCGAATTGTAGTGATACACCAATTTATAAAAAAGGACTTGTTTCACTTATTAGATAACTTCAATCTAATAATACATTTGACGAAATTTTTCTGAATGAAAAAAGCCCTGATCACAGGCATAACCGGGCAGGACGGCGCTTATCTCGCAGAACTTTTGCTTGAGAAAGGCTATGAGGTACACGGAATTAAAAGACGAAGCTCCCTGCTCAATACCCAAAGGATCGATCACCTGTACCAGGATCCGCATGAAAAGCATCTCAAAATGATCCTTCATTATGGTGATCTTACCGATGCGACAAACATCATCCGCATTATCCAACAGGTAAAACCGGATGAGATCTACAACCTGGGTGCAATGAGCCACGTGCAGGTGAGCTTTGAAGAACCAGAATACACCGCGAATACTGATGGAATAGGAACGTTGAGAATCCTGGAAGCTGTGCGCATCCTGGGGATGGAAAAGAAAACTAAAATCTACCAGGCTTCCACATCCGAGATGTATGGGAAAGTGGTTGAGGTACCTCAGTCGGAAAGGACACCTTTTTATCCGCGTTCACCATACGGAGTTGCAAAAGTGTATTCGTATTGGATCACGGTGAATTACCGGGAAGCATATGGAATGTTTGCCTGCAACGGAATTTTATTCAATCATGAGAGTCCGTTGCGTGGAGAAACATTTGTAACGAGAAAGATCTCACGGGGTGTTGCGGAAATCATACTTGGACTTAAGAAAAAATTATGGCTCGGTAATCTTGATGCGCGACGGGATTGGGGACATGCAAAAGATTATGTGGATGCCATGTGGCGCATGCTGCAACTGGACGAACCGGAAGATTTTGTAATTGCAACTGGTGTGAGTACTTCGGTACGTGATTTTGTAAAAATGTCCTTCATGCATGCAGGTGTGGAGATTGAATTTTCGGGTGAGGGTAAAAAAGAAGTCGGCAAAGTAAAACAGGTTATAAAACCTTCTATACAATTGCAAAAAGGCGATACTGTTGTTGAAGTTGATACGAGATATTATCGTCCAACAGAAGTGGATTACCTGTTGGGTGATCCTTCTAAGGCAAGTGAAAAACTTGGATGGACGCCTACCTATACTGTTGAACAACTTGCGCGAGAAATGGTGGATGCGGATATTGAATATTTTCAAAAAGAGGCTGTGCTCAAAAATTCTGGTTACCGAACACTAAATCATTACGAATAATGATGCAGCCTGATGATTTTATCTATGTCGCAGGTCATCGTGGAATGGTTGGCAGCGCCATCGTTCGCAAACTGAAACAGGAGGGATTTAATAACCTGGTTGTTCGAAATTCTACTGAACTCGACCTGCGCAACCAGCACCAGGTAAATACTTTTTTCGCAACGGAAAAACCAAAATATGTTTTCCTTGCTGCTGCAAAGGTGGGTGGTATTCTTGCCAATGATACTTACCGCGCGCAATTTTTGTACGACAACCTGATGATAGAATCAAATATTATCGAAGCATCATACAGAACAGGTGTTACCAAACTTTTGTTTCTCGGCAGTTCCTGCATTTATCCAAAACTTGCTCCTCAACCTTTAAAAGAAGAATATCTTCTGACCGGACTACTTGAGCCGACGAATGAACCTTACGCAATCGCAAAAATTGCAGGCATCAAATTGTGCGAAGCTTATCACGATCAGTATGGATGCAATTTTATTTCTGCCATGCCAACGAACCTTTATGGCCAGGGAGATAATTATGATCTGCAAACTTCTCATGTGATTCCTGCGATGATCCGCAAGTTTCATGAAGCAAAAAAAAACAATGCTCCCACTGTTCAGATATGGGGAACAGGTAAACCCCTGCGTGAATTCATGTATGTGGACGATCTTGCAGATGCAAGCTTTTTTTTGATGCAACAGTACAATGAAAAATCATTTCTAAACGTAGGAACAGGAGAGGAAATCAGCATCCGGGATCTTGCTGAATATGTAAGACTCGCTGTGGAATTTAAAGGTGAAATTGTATTTGACACTTCAAAACCTGATGGAACTCCAAGAAAACTAATGGATTCTTCAAGGTTGCATAGCCTGGGTTGGAACCATTCAGTTAATTTAACCGAAGGTTTAGAAAAGGCTTATCAATTTTATTTAGATGAGAAATTAGTTGGGGCAAGAAATTAATGATGAAATAAATGAACCGTCATTGCCAACTGTGATTCTCCAGCAACTTCCGTTGGGAGACTTCATAATAATACCTCTACCGATTTGATCAATATTGACATCACCATTGTATACATGAACTCTTGATTTAGGTAATTGTGCAGCTTCTATATCATTTCCAAAAGCCACAAAATTTCGATTGTTATCAGTGTTCAATATCCAATTTGATAATTTATTGTTGTAGATTCCAAAGTTGCCTTGGAAAATCGCGTTATTTCCAATTCCACCAACACTTAAAGTCACAGTATTAATTGCAGGGTTAAGGCTTGTATTGGTAAGAACTAAAGCACTTTGCCAAACATCTGCTGACTTTAAAGTGATCGGAGCAGATATTCCATTCGCTCCGACTATGGTCAATTTACTCTGTGGTAAGCTATTAGTTCCGATACCAACATTTCCTCCGAGATAGCTAATTCCATATGTGTCAAGTGTCCAATATAATTCACTATAACGTGCAAATCGATGCCATGAACCCTCGTAGACATAAAGACCTCTTTCGGTAAAATCATCATTAATTTGATAAACCAATAAGCCTGGTGCAGGAGATGCAATACTTAATCTTTGACCATATGTCAATCGGGGAATTAGCAAACCTTTATTCGAGCTTTTAATCTCCAGCATAGCACTAGAATGAGGTAAAGAGCCGTCGACCGTTATTCCTAATTGTGAATTACTGACAAATGAAATTCCTAGAAAGCAGACTAAGACTGTTAGTTTTATATAATTCATAAAAATCTATTAATACCATAAGCGTCCGCCTATGGATTTTATATACTGTAAAGTTTGTTCTTTTATTGGTGTTCTTGGTTCAGATTTTGATATCTGCGAAATCAGCTTAAATCCTTGAAAAAATCCCTTGATGTCTAGGTTAGTTAATCTTAAATATTGGAGAGACCACATAACTGCGGTACTATAAAAATAGCGTATTGGTAGGTATTTCCACGCAAATCTTGTTTTGTTGACCCACATCATTTGAATTT
>CAZCKF010000077.1:0-9937 GCA_964499155.1 uncultured Chitinophagaceae bacterium | reverse complement strand
CATGGTCACTTGGAGAAAAATCAAACTGATATGAAATCAATTTTTATAATAGCGCTGATCATCCTGGTTGGTAATGCAAGAATGAACGCGCAACGCGTTGGATTGGGAACATCCTCACCTGCAGAAAAACTGCATGTTGTCGGAACCTTAAAAACTTATGGAATGAGAATTCAAAATGGAGGTAACCAGGGTGATTTTGTTGCACAATCAAATGCATCTGGTACTGTGGGACACAAAAAAGGATATGCCGGTATGGGTATCAATTATATTATTTGCCTGCAGGGATTTTACCCTTCACCATCCGGACCACCATTAACAGGTGGACCGATCGTTGGTGAAATTGTTTCCTTCGTTGGCGATTTTGCTCCTACTAACTGGAAAATGTGTCATGGACAGATATTGAAGATTGACAGCTTCACTGCACTCTATTCACTGATTGGCGTTACATATGGCGATGGTGGCACAGATTCAACTTTTCAATTACCTGATATGAGAGGTCTCGTTCCAGTGGGTCCGGGACTTTCACCGGCTGGTTATGTATGGAATCGCGCACAAAAAAGTAATTAGTATGAAATCGATTTTAAAATATTTCATTGTCCTTTCTTTTATTTTATCGAATGCAGCAGCGGCGCAAAACATTGGAGTTGGCGTTGAATCTCCTGTCGAAAAACTTGAAGTTGCCGGTAATGTCAAAGCAGATAGTCTAAAATTATCCAATGCAGCTTCGCAATATGATTTTCTGATGAAGGGAGATGCAAATGGGACTGTGGGATTTAAAAAAGCACATGGTGCTGTCGGCATGAATTACATCATTTGTACATCAGGTGTTTTTCCTTCTGCAAACAGGATGATGGGAGAGGCATCAGTTATGGCAGAAGTATCTGTGATGGGTCATGTTAGAATCATTGCATCCAATACAATTCCACGTGGTTGGGCCATTTGTAACGGACTGTTATTGCCGGTGAATCAAAACCAGGCACTTTTTGCATTGCTCGGATATACTTATGGAGGTAGTGGAAGCCAGTTTGCTTTGCCTGATATGCGCGGTTTCGTTCCGGTAATGCAGGGCACAAATCCCCAAACAGGTTATTCCTGGAACCGAGCGCAAAAAAGTGATTGAAAAAATTATTGAAGTAAGTTCACTGAGATCTTATCCTTCATCATTTCACGCACAGCATTTGAAATGGCTTCGGCATCGTATCCCGCTTCTTTATGTAATTCCTTCAGCGTGCCATGTTCAATAATGTGATCGGGAATACCAAGGATCTTTATTTCATTTTTATATCCATGTGCCTGCATGAATTCCAATACTGCTGATCCAAAACCACCTATGATTGTTCCATCTTCTACCGTTACCAGCTTAGAATAACGAACACATATTTCGTGAAGTAATTGTTCATCGATCGGTTTTGCAAAACGCATGTCGTAATGCCCTGGATTCAAGCCATCATTTCTTAATTCACGAATGGCTGCAGCAGCAAAATTTCCCGGATGACCAAAGGAAAGAATTGCAATTTCATTTCCTTGTTTGATCTTTCTGCCTGTACCAATCCTGATCTCTTCCATCGGGGTTTTCCATTCAGGCATAACACCTTCACCTCGAGGATACCTGATCACAAATGGAGATTTTGTTGTTTCCAATTGTGCTGTGTACATCAGGTTTCTCAATTCTGCCTCGTTCATTGGCGCAGAAACGATCATATTTGGAATACAACGCATGTATGGAATATCATACGCGCCATGATGTGTTGGTCCATCTTCTCCAACAAGTCCGGCACGGTCGAGACAAAAAACTACAGGGAGAATTTGAATCGCCACATCATGTACCACCTGGTCATATGCACGTTGCATAAATGACGAATAAATATTGCAAAAAACTCTCATGCCCTGTGTTGCCATACCTGCACTTAATGTAACAGCGTGTTGCTCGCAAATGCCAACATCAAAGGCGCGATCCGGCATTTTATCCATCATGAATTTGAGAGACGAACCTGATGGCATGGCTGGCGTGATGCCAAATATTTTTTCATTTTTCTCCGCAAGCTCTATGATCGTATGTCCAAATACATCCTGGTATTTTGGTGGTTGCGGTGTTTCAAATTTTTTCTTGTAAATCTCTCCGGTTATTTTATCAAACAAACCTGGTGCATGCCATTTTGTTTGATCCTTTTCAGCCAGTGCATAGCCTTTGCCCTTCACTGTAACAATGTGTAAGATTTTTGGCCCTGGTATATTTCTAAGGTCCTGTAAAGTATCCGTGAGTTTTGTGATGTTGTGTCCATCAATTGGTCCGAAGTAACGGATCTTCATCGATTCAAACAGGTTACTGTTTTTATTGATAAAACCTTTAATGCTGTGCTCAAGCTTTGAAGCCATTTCCCTCGTGAAATTTTTTCCCACAGGTAATTTCCCAAGTGCGAGCCAGATGTCATCCTTGATCTTGTTGTACGTGTAAGAAGTTGTAATGTCAGTGAGGTATTCCTTCAATGCACCCACATTTGGATCAATGCTCATGCAATTATCATTCAAAATGATCAGCACATCCGTGTCAGCAACTCCGGCATGATTCAATCCTTCAAATGCAATCCCGGCGGTCATTGCGCCATCACCAATGATGGCAACAGATTTCCTGTCATTTTCTCCCTTGTATTTTGCAGCCATGGCCATTCCAAGTGCTGCAGAAATGGAAGTGGATGAATGTCCCACTCCAAATGTGTCGTATTCGCTTTCTGATCTCTTGGGAAAACCACTTAAACCTTTGTACTTCCGGTTACTGATAAAATTATCCCTGCGACCTGTAAGAATTTTATGTCCATAGGCCTGGTGTCCAACATCCCACACCAGTTGATCATAGGGAGTGTTGTATATGTAATGCAATGCAACTGAAAGCTCTACAACGCCAAGGCTTGCACCAAAATGACCGCCATGGACACTTACAACATCAATAATGTATTGTCTCAGCTCGTCACAAACCTGGTGAAGATTTTCGCGGGGAATTTTTTTTAGGTCCGCAGGTGAATCAATTGACTTAAGTAACGGACCCGGCGTTATATGCATTTTGGTATTTAATTGTCATAGCAAAAATAGCTTTTTCCTTCAACCGGAGGTTGCTTTCCTCATTAACAACTTATTGGCAATTAATGTTCAAAGTGGATGTAATTTGACACAATTATTAACGGTTGTCCCCTTTTGTAAAACATTGTTTCCACTGGTATATTTACCGGCATACAGGTGAGGGTATCTTTATTAGCTTTGACAGCTTATGCATTTTAGAGTCAAATATTGGTTTTTTCAATTGGCAGGCTGGGGGTCTGTAGGTCTTGCCATGCTCTTTTTTGCTCATTCTTATGATGTTGCAATTCCGCAGGATATTCTTTTAAAGCGTATTGCAGTAGTAATTATAGCTGGTATTCTAACCACACATTTATTGCGTGCAATCATTTTGTGGAAGAACTGGTTAATGCTTTCGCTTGAAAAAGCTTTACCTAAACTCATTATAGCGGTTATTCTTACTTCAGTATTTTATAGTTTGCTCATAATCGGTGCAATCGAAGGTTTCGATCTTTCGACACAGCCCAATCAAAAAGTTCCTTTTTTTACCAAGCTAATCGGATCATCCATCGATAATGGGTTGTTTATTTTCCCCTGGTTGTTGATCTATTATTTTTATCACTATTATGATAAGAGCAGGCGCCAGCAGATGGACACATTAAAGCTTGAGTCATTGATCAAGGAGCTCGAACTAAAGACCATCAAAGCACACATCAATCCACATTTTATTTTTAATGCACTCAACAGCATTCGTGCTCTCATTGATGAAAATCCAAGACGTGCGCGCAGAGCAATTACAGAACTAAGTAATATTCTACGCAGCAGCATGCAGGTAGAACAGGTTGAAACCGTTCAATTTGAAAAAGAATTGAATATTGTAAAAGATTACCTCGCGCTGGAGAATATGCGATTTGAAGACAGGCTGAAAGTAGAATACGAAATTGATGAAGAAACACTTGATCAGAAAGTTCCTCCGATGATGTTACAGACACTTGTTGAAAATGCGATCAAGCATGGTATCAGCAAACAAATGAGCGGGGGAGTGGTAAAGATCATTTCTGATTTTAAAAATAATTTTCACGAACTCACTGTACAGAATACCGGATACCTGAATGGTCATCGCAACAGTGAAGGTTTCGGATTATCAAGCACGCAGGATCGATTAAGCCTGCTTTATGGTGATAAAGCACATTTTGAAATAAAGCAGGTCAATCCCACACTCGTAGAAGCGAGAGTGCAGATACCGCTGGGAAATTAAATTCAACACAACACACACAATGAGAGCGATTATTATTGATGATGAGCGTCTTGCCCGCGCTGAGTTGAAAAAATTACTTCAGGAATTCCCTGAAGTGGAAGTGATCGATGAAGCCGCCAATGCAGAAGAGGGGATTCAAAAAATTGAAACACATAATCCCGATCTGGTTTTCCTGGATATTCAAATGCCAGGGAAAACCGGTTTTGATCTGTTATCAGAACTTGCCCGTGCTCCGCACGTGATTTTCACGACTGCGTATGATGAGTATGCATTGAAAGCATTTGAGGTAAATGCACTGGATTATTTGTTGAAACCGGTTGAACCAAAACGGCTTGCTGATGCCATTCAAAAACTTCATTTCACCGACGCAAAAGAAATCCATCCCACATATGAAGGTATCAACCGCAGCATTCTGAGCGAAGCTGACCAGGTTTTTGTAAAAGATGGAGAACGCTGCTGGTTTGTGAAACTTTCTGATATCCGGTTGTTTGAAAGTGTCGGCAATTATGCAAAAGTTTTCTTTGGCCCCAACAAACCGCTGATATTAAAATCGCTGAATGCACTTGAAGAAAGACTGGATGATAAAGTTTTCTTTCGTGCAAATCGCAAACACATTATCAATTTGCGCATGATCGAAAAGATCGAACCCTATTTTAATGGCGGATTATTATTGGAGTTGAAAGGCGGTGAAAAAATTGAAGTAAGCAGGAGGCAGACGGTGAAGTTTAAAGAAATGATGTCTCTTTAGATTTTTGATTTTTGGTTTTTGATTTTTGATTGTCGGACAGTCATTTATTTTGAGACTGTCTTTTTTTCTTGAAAGGATTTTAAGATTTAATGATTTATATGAAATTTTTTTTGGTTTTACTGGTTTCGTTGACAGCGTATGTAACGTCGTGTGCGCAGGTTAAAAATGATATTATTGATGTAAAAGAAGTGGAGCGGATTGAAAATGTGTTGGCTGCAGATGATATGCAGGGAAGAAAAGCTTTTACACCTGCCATTGATAAGGCTGCGAATTTTATAGCAGATGAATTTAAAAAGGCAGGACTTAAAACATTTAAAAATGCGCCATCGTTTCTGCAATCGTTTGCGATGGTAAGGCCAAAATTTTTAAGTGTAAAAGGAGAACTTGACGATAAAGAGATCGATCCGAAGAACGTCATTGTGATCACAACCAATCCTGATTTGAAAGTCAACGAGAAATCAGGTTATGAAATAATCAGGATCGCTGCAGGTAAGAACATCAGGCGTGAAGCTGCAGCCCTGATGAATGCAAATAAGAATGTAGTTGCTTTTGTTGATACAAGTTATTCAAATGACTTCCCACGTCTTACAAACCTGAAAAGACAAATATTTGGAACAGATAAAAGTGTGGTGCTGATTTTATCAAATGAATCGCCGAAAGAGTTTAATGTAAAGGCGGAGCATGAGATCTCTGAGCAAAAGCTTGCAAATGTGGTTGGTGTACTTCCTGGTAAAACCAGGCCGAATGAATTTGTGATCTTCAGTGCACATTATGATCATGTTGGAATTGGAAAACCTGTTGATGGTGATTCAATTTATAATGGTGCGAATGATGATGCAGCCGGTACCACCGCTGTGATCATGCTGGCAAAGCATTACAGCAAGTTGAATAACAATGACAGAACACTTGTCTTCGCAGCTTTTACAGCGGAAGAAGTAGGTGGTTATGGTTCGCAATATTTTTCAAAGCAATTTGATCCGGCAAGTATTGTCGCCATGATGAATATTGAAATGATCGGAACGGAATCAAAATGGGGTCGCAACAGCGCATTCATTACCGGCTTTGAAAAATCCGATTTTGGAACAATTCTTCAGAAGAACCTTGCAGGAAGTGATTTTAAGTTTGAACCAGATCCATATCCCACACAGCAATTATTTTATCGTTCTGATAATGCAACACTGGCAAGACTGGGTGTTCCTGCACATACTGTTTCCACTGCAAAAATGGAAAATGAACCACACTACCATAAACCCAGTGATGAAGTGAAAACGCTGGATCTCACAAATATGGCAGCTATCATTCGCGCGATTGCGCTTAGTGCAACAAGTATTATTAGTGGAAAGGATACGCCGAGCAGGGTAAAGGTGGAAGAATTGCGATAGTTTTTCCTTCTTTGCAAAGTGCTTATTTGTTGTCTCCAACAGCCAACAGCCCCGTCCGACCAGGTCATCCGGGCGGGCAAAAGCCAACGGCAATATTTTGTTTTTATTTCTTCTCAGTCACAGGAGCTGCATGTACCGCATTGGACATGTCCATAATGAGCGTTGCATCTTTTTCTATAGCATTTCCAACAACAATAACATCTGCACCAGCTTTGCAATTTAGGTAAGCTTTTTCCGGATCAGTAATTCCACCGCCAATGATAAGCGGGACATCAATATGTTTAGCCACAATGCTGATCATGCTTTCGGTGATCGGTCTTTTTGCACCACTGCCAGCATCCATGTAAATGAGCTTCATGCCCAACATTTCTCCCGCCATCGCTGTACACATTGCAATTTCATTTTTATCTGCTGGAATGGGAGATGCATTGCTGATATATGAAACTGTAGTAGGAGCGCCGCCGTCAATCACCATGTAACCTGTGGGCATGATTTCAAGACCGCTTTGTTTTACAAATGGAGCCGAAACCACGTGCTGCCCGATAAGTAATTCAGGGTTTCTTCCAGAGATCAAGGAAAGATAAAGCAGCGCATCAGCGTACTTGCTCACCTGGGATGCACTCCCCGGAAATAATATAACAGGGATATTGCAAATCGATTTGATCTGCTGAACACAATGGTCAAGCTGGTTTGAAATGACAAGACTGCCGCCAACAAGGAAATAATCTACACGTGCCTGGAGAGAACGTTCCACCAAATCATTAATAGCCGGAGCATCCACCTTATCGGGATCGATGAGTACGGCAAATGATTTCTGACCTTTCTTTTTCTTTTCCGAGAGCGAATGATAAATAGTTCCCTTCATCATGTACGATATATGCAAAAATGCGAAAACTTTTCCAATGACGTTGCTGTATGCGGTTATGCATGGCTGTTTACATTTTTGGTTTTTGATTTTTGATTTTTGATTGACCCTCAAATACGCACAATCCGGGTTATAAAAACGCCGTAGTTGTTTTGGTCTTTACTTCCAAAAAAAATTGTTCGAACGTCCTGTGGAATTTTGTGTAAAATGCAGCTAACCTATAATGGGCGTGCACTTCGGAATTTTCCACGTTGTTTTTCCACAGGTGGGGAAATCTGTATATCGGTTTTATCAATACAGAAAAATATTTTCGTCTTACCCCTTAACAATTTCATAACCCGGTTAAACTCTAAAATAGTTATGGCTAACACATTGAATTCCGCCAGGGGCGGGCTGCAATTTCGTCGGCGCTTCACAAAGGATGACGTCAACGTTTTCGACCAGTTTGAATATGATTATCGCACTTCAGTGATCAGGAACCCGAATGGTGAAGTAGTGTTTGAAATGAATAACGTGGAAGTGCCCCGCCAATGGAGCCAAATAGCCACAGACATTCTAGCTCAAAAATATTTCCGAAAAGCAGGGGTACCTCAACCAGATGGATCACTGGGCAGGGAAACTTCAGTAAAACAGGTGGCCCACAGGCTCGCCAACTGCTGGAGAGTATGGGGAGAGAAGTACGATTATTTTGAAACACCAAAGGATGCACAGGTCTTTTATGAAGAACTGGTTTATTCCATCCTCAACCAGATGTGTGTGCCCAACAGCCCGCAATGGTTCAATACTGGTTTATATGAAAGTTATGGTATAAAGGGTAAACCCCAGGGTCACTATTATGTTGATCCTGTGGATGGAGAATTGAAAAAATCAACATCGGCTTACGAGCGCCCCCAACCTCACGCTTGTTTTATCCTGAGTGTGGATGATGATCTTGTAAATGATGGTGGAATTATGGACCTGTGGGTTCGTGAGGCAAGAATCTTCAAATATGGATCGGGAGTCGGAACCAATTTCTCCAATCTTCGTGGCGAGGGGGAAAAATTAAGTGGTGGTGGTACTTCCAGCGGACTGATGAGTTTTCTGAAGATAGGGGACCGAGCCGCTGGAGCCATTAAAAGTGGTGGAACAACACGTCGCGCTGCAAAAATGGTTTGCCTTGACCTCGATCATCCTGAGATCGTTCAGTTTGTGAACTGGAAAATGGAGGAGGAGAAAAAAGTAAGTGCATTGATCGCGGCAGGATATGCATCTGATTATGAAGGCGAAGCTTACAGAACTGTTTCTGGACAGAATTCAAATAATTCAGTTCGCATTCCCAATTCATTTTTTGAAAAATTGCAGAATGACGACAACTGGGAATTGAAGGGAAGAATGGATGGACGCGTGATGAAGAAAGTTCCTGCAAGAGAATTATGGAACCAGATCGCATATGCAGCATGGAGGTGCGCGGATCCGGGAACTCAATACAACACTACTATTAATGAATGGCATACATGTCCTGAAGGTGGCGAGATAAGGGCCTCCAATCCATGTTCAGAATACATGTTCCTCGATAATACAGCTTGCAATCTTGCATCGGCAAACCTGATGAAATTCTATGATGCAGATAAAAATCTTTTTGATGTTGAAGGATTCGCTTATTGCTGCCGGCTGTGGACAACCGTGCTCGAAATTTCGGTATTGATGGCTCAATTCCCAAGCAAAGAAGTAGCACAATTAAGTTATGAATACCGCACGCTTGGTTTGGGTTATGCAAATCTTGGAACATTGCTGATGGTGAGTGGCATTGCTTATGATAGTGAAGAAGCCAGAGCGATCGCCGGCGCAATCACTGCGATCATGACCGGTACTGCTTATTCAACTTCAGCCGAAATGGCCGGTCATCTCGGTGCGTTCCCTCGTTACCAGGAAAACAAGGAACACATGATGCGTGTTATGCGCAATCATCGTCTTGCTGCTTATGATGCTGACGAATATGAATCACTCAGCATTAAACCTCAGGGGATAAAAGCGAAATATTGTCCGGACTATTTGCTCACCGCAGCATGCAAGGCATGGGATGATGCAGTAGAACTTGGAGAAAAATTTGGATACAGAAACGCTCAATCAACAGTGATTGCGCCTACAGGAACGATTGGTTTGGTGATGGACTGCGATACAACGGGCGTTGAGCCGGACTTTGCTTTGGTAAAGTTTAAAAAGCTTTCCGGCGGCGGTTATTTTAAAATCATCAACCAGTCGGTTCCAGTTGCATTAAAGAATCTCGGTTACACTGAAAGAGAAGTTGAAACGATTATTAATTACGCTGTTGGTACCGGAAGTTTTGCTGGTGCACCTTTCATCAATCACCAATCTCTTAGTGAAAAAGGATTCATCGCTGAAGAAATTGCACGCCTCGATGCAGCAGTTGCCACAGCATTTGACATTGCATTCGTATTCAATAAATATAATTTAGGGGAAGAGTGCCTGCAGCGTTTAGGATTTACTCCAGACCAATACAACAATTTTGAGTGGAGCCTGCTCGAAGCACTTGGTTACAGTGATGAGGAAGTAGAAGCAGCCAATGATTATGTATGCGGAACCATGATGATCGAAGGCGCTCCGTATCTGAAAGATGAACACCTTTCTGTTTT
>CAZCKF010000076.1:0-10191 GCA_964499155.1 uncultured Chitinophagaceae bacterium | reverse complement strand
CACTTTCAACAACACTACTCACAGTTATAACCAACGAGGTAGCACTAGGAAGAGCAACGTTTTTGACAATCTTTACACCCGCCTGCGCAGCTGCGGAACCAGAAGCAATAGTATTCTCTATTGGAAAACAAATAACGTCTTTAACATCCGAAATACTGTTTTCAGGAATAACAAACGTAAGAGTGGCAACTCCCGTGCCAGTATCAGCCCAAGTAGGAGGCGCCCCCACCGGATCGGTAGAAATAGAGTCCCTAAGTATGGTAAAGGTAGGAGCCACCCCACCCGCTTGCGAAAGGGAGGATGCATAAAACTCGCCTCCGGTAATAAAGGAACCACCGTGTTGCCATGCTAACGTGGCTGTATACTCCGCTAATTTATAAACCTTAGTGTATAAGGCCGTTGGAGCATTTTTCCACTGAGTCTCATTGAGCGCGTCGGTAATCACTCCCACTATTTCAGTTGGAGCCGGATGAGAAGGAGCAACGACAGCATAAAAAGCCTCTGCAAATACTAATAATTTTGCCCTTGTAGCAGCGGTGTAACCTTGATCAGTAGGAAACTGTGCAAGAATTTCTGCGGTTAAAGCAACTGTAGGATCGTAAGCCATTGTATAAAATTTATAGGTTAAACATTAATTAGAAATATCGTAAAGTGGAGCCATGATATCGAAATATTTATTTGCCTGTTCGATCCATTCCTGGACAGATCCATCGGCTCTATATGAAGGAACCAAACGCCCCAATTCAGTAAAATAATGTATGCGAAGATCCACCAACCTTCGTAAAACTACTTTTGGATCATCATCAGAATTTAAAACATCTTTAACATCCTGAATCGACACAATACCATTGCGCCAGCCCCCCCAATACCAAAAGCCAATGTATGAACTGAGAATAGGATCTTTTGTAAATGCTAAACCTTTTTTCCGGAAATGATTAACGATTGTTACCCAGATTGGAGAATCCAAGTGGTTGCTTAATGATGCAAAATTTTCGCATGTAGGTTCATAGTGATAAAAGGGTGCAAGTTCCTCGAATGTAGAGAACAGAACTCCACCGATAGATTTTATATTTCGGTATTCCTTATTGTTGTAAATGACGACACAAGGAGCAAGTTTTGCGGTTGCATTCCCCGCTAGATTTGAATTATCAGGGCGTTTACCCTCCTTAGCTGATACCCATCCGTAAAACGCTTTACCAAAAGCAGAATTATCCACGGTGTACGAAAAAGTTTTACCCGCATTTTTTTTGCTGGCAACAACCATTAATAAAATTCCACCGAGTAGCAATGCAATCATTGTTTTTCTTTTTTGGATTTGAAATTGTCAAACCAGCCTTTCTTTTTTTTCTCCTCTGGTTTCTCGTCTTTTTTATCCTTGTTTTTTTTATCCACAGGGTTTTTATCCGAATCAGGCTTAGCATTTTTGGCCGCTTCTTTTTCCGCTTGTTCACGTTTGCGCTTCTCCATGAATGTTTCCTTTTTCTGATCCTCCTTTTTTTCTGGCTCGTCCTTTACAAGTGGATTAAGTTTCTTAACGATGTCAACATCGGTAACAACATCCTCCGCTCCGGTTAAATCTTTAACCATTTTTTTTGCAACTGTAGATTTTGTATCCATCAGTTTTGATATAATTGTTTTTGCCATGATACTAATATTTAGGTTGATTAAATCCGGTTCCGGAATTGAAACGATTTTGTACCAATCCATTTTTTAAACTCTCCGGAGAACGTCCGAAATTGGAAAGCCCTCTATTAAGTTTACTCAAAGGAAAATAACTAAGTTTTGAAACTTTTTTATTGAACGGTTCCGCTTGGTAAAGATTGTTGTTACAAGAATTACAATTGCACATATAATTGGGTTTAGAATTTACATTTTTGGTTTAGGTAGTTGTGATAATTGCGCACCGGAACTAATAGAAAATGCACCTGTAGGCAGCGACTTAAACCAGTCAGCAGCCTCAACCATTTGTTGATCCGGTAGCCATTGCAAACCTGCACTTAAATTTTTTCCTGTGATGGCCCAATAGTAATGAGTTACTTCTAAGGCCTGCACTTGGTTTTTAATTCGGGATATAGCAGAAATTGCTTGTATTGGCTCGTCCGGATTATCTACATGCAAGCCATACTGTAAAATAAAATTTGACATGCTTTCTATCGTAGCATTGTCAAAGATTTTGAAATTTGAATCTATAATATCTTTTGCAATGTCCTCAGCGGCTTGCGCTCCTAAAATGTCCAAACGATATTTAGATAAAAACTGAAATTCAGGAGACAGCAACCATTCACGGTAGTCCTTGCGCAACCATAAACAACTTTTAATCCATTTGGAAGCATTGGAAGCGTCCACGGTTCTAGTTCCGGTTAGATCCCCTATAATTGTGTCTGCGATCGTTTCCTGAAAGACATAGCCAGCCTTGTTAACGATTGAGTAAACAATCGCTCCCAATATTACCAGACCAACTAATACTTTACCGTCCATACCTAAGGAAACTTTAATGAGAAAATTGGTGAATCTTTTAATTTAAGAGCCACGATAAGCAATATCACAGCGGTAATAAGGGCCGCTAATGCTGTCATCAATACGGCATCCATGCGAGAAATTTTAATAGGTTTAATTTACGTGCAGGAAGTTCCGGAGAACCTTCTATTGCAATTTCAAGGGCTGCTATAATTTGTATACGTGAGTGGCCCAATTCTACCATTTGTTGAGCCGCTACCTTATCACAATTAAATTCAGTTTTAATGTTACGGTCTTCCTTGGTATCGTAGAATAAATGTCCAAGTTCATGATAGTATACGAACGTTATTACAGATGGTGGACAGTTCTTAAAAGAGTAATCCATTAATACCTCACTATCCCACACATTGAGCATTGCACCCTGTGGTAAATCTGTGAATCGTATTGGGAATTCTGGAAACCGCATTAATTCTTAAATAAAAACATTGCTAACACGATACCGCCAATAACCAAACCAACGGTTGTTAGATCCAGAGTTCCGACTGAAGGTGTACCCTCGCCTCCAGACCCTGGTTTAACCGCCCCTGGACCGTATTCACCGCCGGTGTTTCCACCAGGGCCACCATCATTGGTAGAATTACGAATTGCCTCACGCAGCTTTGTTTCATAATCAGCCTGGAAAGCATACCAAGCCTTATAAAATTCAGGAATAGGGAAGCCATGGTCAGAACAAAATTTCTGAATGTGCAAACGATTTTCTTTCCATCCACCTTCTTTATATCCCATCAAACAATCCAAAGCAGCCCGCAAACCTTGTTCCGCTCGTACACGTTCAATGTTACCAAAATCGTTATCCATGAACATTTCATACTCGTTCATATACCCCTGCAAAATCTGCAAATTGGCTTGTTGCGTTGGGCCTTCAAAAAGTTGTTGTAACAATTGCAAACCCTGACCAATCATTGCACCAAAGTCTATATCTAAACCGCCTCCCCTGGCAACTGAAACACTTTTGCGGCCACGGGTAGCTAATTGGGTAAAATTATTTAATACGTTGTTTGGGATCTGGCCGGAAACTCCATCCTTAAACTGAAAGATTTTTGCAAACACTTCAAACACGTTATTCAAATCGGCAACTGGAACCCCTTTGTAAGCCAATGTAGCCAACTCAGAAGATATACCGACCATTCCCCTTGTTCGCTGCAAATAATTAACCACACGGTCTACATCGCTTTCACTCAATCCCAAACTTCTGGCAATTCTTTTGTTGTATCTGATCAGATCAGACCCAAACAATTGCCTCCTGGTTAAACGTCTGATACCGTCACCAGAATAAACATCCGGCAATCCGGTTAAGGCCTGGTACATTTCTCCGGTAATCGGCACTAAATTTTCCTCAACACCATCAACTAATGCACCATAATATTTGACTTGTCCACTGGCCGCTTGCATTACAATATAATCGTAAATGGCGGTAGGGTTGCCATTGGTTCGGTTGCCAGGAGTAAACAACGGAGCAGAGGCTCCACCACACGGATAACTAGCCGTACCTTCACAGTTCGCCTGGTTGTGTACAACCGTCCACCCTGCGTAATTGTCAGAGAAAGGCAGACCGTGAGTATTCATACAAACCTTTACTCCATTCTTACACCCCCACGAATAATCTAAATTTTTAGCAACGACCGAAGGCCGTTTGGTTCCAGTCGTTGCTGGGTATTTTTTCAAGTATGCACTAGAAGCAGCGGTTCGTTGACCCGTGCAAAGTTCGGTGGGACAAGGCTGGTTGTACATAGTGTCCCAGCAAGTTACTTGCCCTCCTTCATTCTGTAATTTCTGAAATCTAGCCATCTAAAAAAAAATGTATTAACAGTTTGAACGTGGAAACACAGTATTATCATCAAAATAAACATCTGCAAAATCCCAAGAATAGGTTTGGGAAAAAGAATCAGCTTCACCACTAACGTAAGGGAATCCAAAAATGACGGAGTACATTTTATCAACTGCTAATTCTGCTGGCACGTCGATAATTGCATTCTGATACTGATTTGGGCCTTTGTTTGCCTTCATTCTGGTGCTTTGCTCCTGACTCACACCTGAGAAAGAAGTAATAGCAGTCATCAAATTATACGCACGGAATTGAGCCGAATAATGGGTATCATCAGCCTCAAAACGGAACCCGCTTGTAGTGAATGAACCTCCTTTATCTACTAATTCGTTTTGGGTAGCATAATCAGTAATCGTACTCGAAGAATGAATACGGATGATATCAATTTCACCCGATAAGGTCCAAGTAAATAAACCGTCCCCATTACTGTCATAATCAAACTCCACGGTACCGTAAACACCTGCAATTATAGGAGTGATAGTCAACTGCTGAAACACCTTAGTGTAATTGGTAGGTTTGTTAATAGAACCAAACAAAGCACCTGGAATTTTATGGTGAATGTTTTGAGATTCTCTGGTAAGATCCAAAGATACTTCCCAGGGATTTGGTTGAGTCAATGGAACAGTTTGACGACTATGACCTCCTCGTGATTGTCCGGGCAATTGATCGATAACGACAGCGTCAACCACCGGACCAATGTTTTGACGGATAGGCTTTGCGCCTCCCATAATGTGATTGTTCATTCCCTTAACGCCTAGCATTTTGGGAACGGGTTGTTGATTTTCCAACCCTAGTGAAAATTTTTTTCTCATTTCGAATAGGATTATTTAATTAACATACCTTCCAGGAACATCTTCCATGCCGCAATTGCTAGAAGGATCGCAGCCGCTACGGATACAAATAAAGTTAGATCGAACATTGTTAAATGATTTTAAGATTTATACAAAATTGGAGAGAACCGGAGCGGATAAACAAATCCGGAATTGAAAAAAAAGTCAATGCATTGAAAAAATTCAATGCATTGAAAATTGTAAGACAAATTTTGTAGCACACAAAAATTCAATTAAATTCGATCTAAATTCAATCTAAACGCTAAACCACAATTCAATGGAAACATCACAAGTAGCCCTACAGTTAAAGCCGATAGCACCAATGATTATTGAAGCTTTTAAGGCATCCACACATACAATTGATCCTAAATACACCATCCACTTTGACTCAGAATCCGAATTAATACGTGTTATAGACGATTCTAGGCCGGAAGGCGACCAGGTGATAGAAAGGCTACCCATTGACATTAAAGAAACCCCAAAGGCCCCAAAAACACGTACAAAACAATTTTTAGGAGAGGTAACTAAAGGCCCGTATTCACAAGTGTTATGTTGGAAGACTACCATGTTTGGAGCCTGGGATATTGATATGGAAACTCAGGAGTTAACACCTCACAAAAACCCACAAGCATAGCAGTATGGCAGGGAAAGGCAATAACGGTGCGAACAAAGGAAAGCTATACAACACGTACAGCAATCGCAAAAACAATGCACTAAAAGAACCCACAAAAGCACCGGAAACAAAGGAGGATAGTACACCTGCTCCTGAATCCAAATCTACATTCGATCAGTCAAAAATTGATGCAATTGTTGCAGCCGACAAAAAACGTGCAGACCTAAAAGACCCAGCCACCGAAGCAAAGAAGAAGGAGGTAGATGTTATTTACGAAGACCTCCGGACAGATGAAGAGAAGGAAGCGGATGCAAAGTCTGAGGAGAAAAAGGAGAAACAAGCGGCAGCGGAGGAAGCAGCGGAAACCGAGCAGGTATGGGACGGGTTCAATGGAGAGATGATTATTTTTGCCCTGGAGGAGTTTAGCCCCAAAATAGCGAACAAACTATGCGAGCGAATGAATAGACAAAAGCCAGACCCCGCAAAGCTTTTATACTCGGAGACTCAGAAAAAAATAATGAGACCAGGTGCAGATCAGGTAATGAAACGCTTTATTCTAATGATGAAAGATCCACTATACGCCTTCGTAGGAGTAGCGGTTATACATCTGTTTACCTCTGTAATGATGCAACCAAAAATTGATGATCCCAAATTTAAAATAGAAGAACCGGAACCCATAACTGAGTAACCATGCCCTCCATAGCCGCCAACTTTGGTAAAACCGGAAACGGAAAAACGTTCAGGACAATAGAGTTTCAAAAACTCCCTCACTTTAACAACCTACAGCCCCGTGTAGTTGATCCGCATAGAGAGTATGTACTGGAAAAACAGTTTAAGCAAATTGATCCTAACTGTAATATTTTTACAGTTATGGGAAGAATCTCAGATACCTATCTGGTAGTTGACGAAGCACAATTGTACATTCCAACGCATAAGATGACTGACCAAGAAATGAGAAATCTGTTATTTATAATGTGGGGCTGTCGTCACCGGAATAACTATGTGATTTTTAATTTTGGCGCAATGGAACAATGTGCTTATTACTTAAAAAAAGCATTGAATGTAATGTACCTGGGACATACCGACGATGTAATTGAAACATGTGATAAATTCGGTAGTTATCTAGCACCTAGACTGAGGGAAAGTTTCTTGAAGCTTCAAGAAACTAGGGGAGTAAATGACCACGATTATGAGGTGATAATTAACGAATAAAAAAACTATGGGACTAGAACAACATTACGACTGGCACTACATAAAAAACATTCACGGAAACCAAGCCGTTTGCGGTGCGATCTGGGAGAGATATTACCCGAGTATAGGGAGGAAACTTTTAAATAAGTATTGCACCACGAACACATCACATGTCACATGCAAAACATGCGTTGCAATAGTAAAAGGAATCATTCCGGAACCCTATCACAATTACAAGTTTGACATAAAAGAACTTTACCCATAATAATCGTGTAAATGTTTTGAATGAAACATCAGAAATCCGGTTAACTTTTTTCGTTGATAGTCCGACGCGTAATGAAAGTTATAAATGTCGAATGCGTACTTTTTGCGACCGTCAAACCGAACCTTTGAAATCACAATGTAACTTTCCATGTATGAAATTCTGATACCTACATTCCTAGCGAAATCTAATTCGTGTTTGAACGGATCGTTCGGCTCTGGCTTTAAAAATTCTTTTGGGTTGAGTTCCATGGTATAACAAATAAGCTGATTAACCTTGCTTTAAAAACTCTTCCATTCTATCGAACCAATTATCACCGTATTCGGCATAGAATTCAAGCATGGCAAAAATAACGAGCGCCTGCTCATCCTCGGCTTTATTGAATCCAGCAAAACCCATATCATGCATTCTGCGTGCAATTCTGGCAAGGCTAAAATTTGGCCTTCCCATAATAAACCTTTTTGCTTCGGGCAGGCAGTCCCATTTGATTTTTAAATCTTCTTTTGTCATTTTATTTTTGTTAGTTGTTTCTGAAAATTATTTACTTTTTGTATTAGGTCTTCTTGGGTAAATGCAGTTAGCAGGTTTCCATTTTTTTCTGCTGTGTACGTGCTTTCTTTTTTTGAAAATGTCCATCCGTACAAACTAAGCTTTCCAATCGCTTGATGATAATTTAATGCCATAGGTTTAGTTGTTTTTTTGGTTGTTTGTGATATATCCGAAATCCTCTTTCATGATTTTGGATATTAATTTTTGTACTGAATCGTTATTTTTTAAAGGAACTTCCGTAGATAATTTATTCAATCGATTGCACAATAAAGAAATAGAGTTTTGATCCATATTTCTGTAAACATGGTTAATCAGTATACGCCTGTATTTTTCATTGTTATCGTAAATGATATTAAGGCAGTAACAAACCATTTTGTAATCATCACTTTCAAGTAAAGCAGGTTTATCTGTATTCTCTAATCGCTTATCGTTATTGTATGCAACCACTTTAAAAACTAACATCCGTTCCCATTCGTCGCCAAACTTACTTTTGCTTTCTTCCTTATCATATACAAAATATAAATCGCTTTTACCATCAATAAAAAGTTCATGAATTTGCTTTTGTGCTTTATCAATAACGTGCTTTTTGAAGTGAGAGAAATTACTATATGATTCGTTCAGGCCTAGCATGTTTCTAAACCGTTTGGCATGTATTAAAATCTTTCCTCGGTTAGAATGTTGACTCATTAAAATGAGTATTCGTTTCGCATTAAAACGTAATTCTGAAAGTGCTTTTAAACGAACTTGAATATGTCCATGGGTTAAACTTTCAAATGCTGGAACTAGATTTTTATTAAGTGTAAATGACAAAGTTCGGTTGCTCTTATCCATGTCGGGCATCTCGATAAATCTGGCGCGAGCCTCGTAATCGAATTGTTTAATGTCAAAATATATATCGTTACACAACTTGAGTGCTTCATAGATACGAACTAACGAAACACCTGGCGCAATATCATTCGCATTAGCAATGAAATGTTTGTTACCAAATAAATCTTTTTGTACTAATGGGAGGGACTTTTTATTGTCTAGCTGATCTTTGTATGATTCTCTCAATGACTTTAAAATGTAGATGAAAATATCCATCTGTAAATCAGTTAAACGATATGAAGCCCTGGCTAATAAATATGGGTGAATCAGGTACTTCATTTAAACGGGTTTGGGGTTAGTGACAGGTACACCGCCGTAAAAAAGATAATAGCGACCAGGGACACATAAATCAGTAATTGAAAGGCTATGGATCTTGGGAGCCTCAAAGATTTAGGGAGGATATTTTTTGTACTTTTTTTATTCGGGTTTAGTCTTAACATAATGCCTATAATTAATATTATGGTACTCAGAAAGTTAGCTGAATTATTCCTTTATAACTGATTGAGCCGTAATCTTTAACGCAAGCCTAACGGCCTTAGTCATTGAGAAAGTGCCATCCTTCCTATAAAGCTTCTTACTTTTGGCTATAACCTTAATATTATCAATGTCTTCCTGAGAAAATCGAACTGATGTCTTCTCTTTAATATCGCGTTGTACAATCATACCGTTTAATTTTATGTTTGTAGTACAAATTTAAGCCCAAAGTGCAATTAACCAAGCCAGCCAATAGGAGCCAATGTTAATAACGCCTTACATTCCTTCACTTTTTGACTTTTTGACCACGAATAACACCTTACATTTCTTCACATTTACCCTACATTCCTTCACTTTTCACCTTACATTCCTTCACATAAAAACCTCTGAACTACCTATAAAATCAGTATTTTTGAAACACGGACTAAGTAATACGTAATAAGGATTCTTAAGAATTACAATAAAAAGGACTTGTTAATAAGTTCGGGACTGAAGTCCCGAAACGAAAAAAAGAAAAAAAAGAAAAGGTAATGAGGAAAAGGATTAACGGGCCGCGACCTGAATCGGTTTAGATTCGCGATTTTCACCTTAAAAGATAAAAAATAGGGTAGAAGCTAACTTGGCCGAGTGATCGGGGGAGGGGAGGCTGCAATAGATTTTGGATTGGTAAGTTTTAGTTGTTCAATAGGTTTGTAATTCTGAACTTGAAAATCCCACTGTATTAAACCTTCCTTCTGTTTGCATTTTAGGCACTCGTAATAATGGTCGTTCGGGCTTAACCAATTTTTGTCTAATCTAGACATTTCAATATTGCAAGTATCGCATAGCATACATCAATTTTTACCTAAAAAAAATTTTGTCACGTCAATGTCGAAACATTTTCCCTTATCCATTAGCCAACCCCGAGGGGAAATATATAATCGATTGTGATAAACCATTTCAAATCCCTCTGTAACACCAAAACCGGTAGAGGAAGTAAAAAACCATTTTTTAACTGGTCTAAAATCTATCATTACCATTTTTGCAACCTCGTTCATACATCAAATATAAAAAAAAGGCAGTC
>CAZCKF010000075.1:0-10399 GCA_964499155.1 uncultured Chitinophagaceae bacterium | reverse complement strand
GAAGCTTCAGAAAATGGTTCATCACCTTCATTTAACCAGGCAGTGATCGTTCCATATTCGACTGAAATAATTTCTACTGGAAATCCTCTACCTGCTCCGCAAACTTTGACACTTCCTGTTTCATCACAAGCAGATCTTGAAAGATTTGAAGGAATGATTGTTCAGTATAATGGAACACTTACCGTTTCTGACAATGCTGAACTCGGAAACCGAGGTTCTGTGAGACTTTCTTCAGGAGGATTGATCTATCAGCCAACACAAATTGTTGATCCAAATGATAATCCATCTTCTGGAACGACAACAAGCGGCAGCAGCAATGTGGCTGCAGTATCAGCATATAATACCTTAAACATCAACAGGTCAATTATACTCGATGATGCAAGTGGAAGTGTTCCAACATCACTTCCATATGTTGATGCGAATAATACTTTGCGTGTTGGAAGTACTATAACAAATCCAACAGGAATTCTTGCTTATGGGTTCAGTGCTTATCGTTTGCAACCTCTTCCCGCAGGACATCCTTACGCGACGCCATCATTTACACATGCTGCACGGCCTGCTGCTCCAACCGGCGGTGCGGCAAATCTTACCGCTGCAAGTTTTAATGTGCTGAATTATTTTAACGGTGATGGAGTGGGCGGTGGATTTCCAACTTCACGCGGTGCAAATTCTCTTGCAGAATTCAATCGCCAGCGTGCTAAGATCATCACTGCACTGGTTCAACTTGATGCTGATATCGTGGGTTTGCTTGAACTTGAAAATGATGGAACAGGTGCAAATTCCGCCATCCAGGATCTAGTGAATGGATTGAATGCAGAAATGGGTGCAGGAACATATGCATTTATTAATGATGGAGCTTCATCGCAAACAAATAATACGGACGAAATACGGAGTGCGATCATTTATAAACCATCTGTGGTAACCCCTGTGGGTGGTGTAATGATCAGCACAAATACTGCGTTGTTTGAACGTCCAGTAGTTGTTCAGAATTTCCAATTAAACGAAAATGGAAAACAATTCAATTACGCGATCAATCATTTTAAATCAAAAGGAAGTTGTCCTGGTTCAGGTGTTGATGCCGACCAGGGTGATGGTCAAAGTTGCTGGAATGACAGAAGAAGATTGCAGGCGCAGGCAATGGTTGATTTCTTTAATACAGTTGTTTTCCCAACATCAGGAAACGACCGTGTGATCAGCATGGGTGATTACAATTCATATTATGAAGAAGATCCCATGGATGTACTCAGGTCAAATGGTTATAATGTTCTCGGAGGCGCTACAGACTATTCTTACATTTTTAACGGTCAACTTGGTTCACTCGATCATGCAGTGATCAGCACTTCACTCAATGCTTCACTAAATTCGATTTCCAAATGGAATACAAATTCCACTGAGCCTACTTATTTAGATTATAATGATGGAGTTCAGGATGCAGGTGAATCTGCGTCAGAAGTAAATCCATGGGCGGGTTTATATACAGTTTCTCCATGGAGATCTTCAGATCATGATGCGATCCTTGTTGCCTTCAATATTTCGCAAATATTGCCAGCGCAATTGCTTTCAATCGATGCGACGAAAAAAGATGATCGTAGTTTGATCAACTGGAAAACAACCGCTGAGATCAACAGCAAGGAATTTATTGTTGAGCGTTCTGCTGATGGAATCAATTTTAATGCAATAGGAAATGTAGCAGCGAAAGGAAATGCAAATTCTATTTCTACTTATTTATTCACGGATAATTCACCTGTAAAAGCAGTAAATTATTATCGCCTGAAAATGGTGGATAAGGACCAGCAATACCAGTATTCCCGAATTGTGAAAGTAAATTTTGCAAAAGCATTTTCGATTCAGCTTACACCTAATCCCGCAGTGAATTCAGTAACCATTAACCTTGATAAAAAATCTGGTCATTCTGTAAATTTTTCAATCAGGAATGCAGCCGGCGCGACCGTTAAAAATGTCAGGCTAAACGCGGGAGAACAGAATATTACAGTGAGTGTAAACGACCTTTCTAAGGGTGTATATTTCGTGGAATGTGAAATTGATGAAGTGAGGCAGGTTGTTAAGCTCATTAAGAACTAGGGGATAATTTTAGATTTAAGATTGCAGATTTAAGATTTTATTGAAACTACCCTGAATTTCAAAGACTTTCGTCTTCGAAGTATTAGTGGGTTGCAGCCAAATCTTAAATCTGCAATCTAAAATCTTAAATCCCTTTCCCTCTAAAAAACCTCCCCCAAAAAGGACTCATTCCGGGTCTTTTCCCCTACCTTTGCGACCCGTTTAAAACAATTAAAAGAATCAGGGAATGAGTAATTATGAATTGATGGTGATTTTTACCCCTGTTCTGAGCGATGATGATTTTAAAGCTGCTCAGAAAAAGTATGCTGCGATTCTGTCAGAACATGGCGGAAAAGTAGTGTCTGAGAATCCATGGGGACTAAAATCACTGGCGTATCCCATTCAGAAAAAGACCACTGGTCTTTACTGGATCGTGGAATATACTGCGCCATCCGACTTCAATGAGAAGCTGAAAATCCAGCTTCTGCGTGACGAATCTATTCTTCGTCACCTGGTTGTAAAGCTCGATAAATACGCCGTCGAGTACAACGAGAAAAAGAGAAGTGGTGTAACTACAGGAACCGAAAAAGCAGTGGAGGCATAAACCATGGCTAAAGCGAATGAAATCAAATACCTGACCGCCATTAAAAGCGACAAACATGTAAAAAAGTATTGTCGTTTTAAGAAATATGGCATCAAGCACATTGATTACAAGGACGTTGAGTTCCTGAAGAAATTTTTGAACGAGCAGGGGAAATTGCTGCCTCGTCGCCTTACTGGTAATTCTTTGAAGTATCAGCGTAAGGTTTCAGACGCGGTAAAGCGTGCCCGCCAGATGGCATTGCTCCCTTACGTAACTGATCTTTTAAAATAAGGAGGTAATCAATGGAAGTAATATTAATACAGGACGTTGATAACCTGGGTGCTTTGAATGAAGTAGTAAAAGTCAGGAACGGCTATGCAAGGAATTTTCTGATCCCCAGACAATTGGCTGTAGAAGCGAGTCCTGGTAACAGGAAACAGCTCGAGGAGCGAATGAAACAGGTGAAAAAGAAGGAAGAGCGCCTGTTGGCAGAGTTCAACAGTGTTTCTGCAAAACTCACTGAATCACCCCTCCGCATCCTGGCTAAGACAGGAACAAGCGGTAAGATCTTTGGAAGTGTAACTTCTCTTCAGATCGCCCGCGCAATTCGTGAGCAAAAAGGTTATGAAATTGACCGTAAGAAAATTCACATCGTCGACGAAGTGAAAGAGCTTGGAACTTACCGCGCCAATATCGATTTTGGAAATGGCCAGTCTACAGAAGTTTCTTTCGAAGTTGTTGGTGAATAAAGAATTGAATTCAGTATATGCTTTTTAAAAATTCGCCCCACAAGGCGAATTTTTTTTTCTGTATAGTGCATCTTTTTCTACAACTTTTTGCAGTACCTTCACTTTCCCTCTTTACTAATCCGGGGTATAAAAATTGTCATTTTAGACATCGGATTCACATCCCTTTCTCCAAAAACCTTCGAAAACCCAGTCTGTAGTCCCCTGTGAATTACCTGTAAACAGGTAAACATTTACTCTTTATACTTAAACAACAGACACTATGAAACAAGTCTACTTAGCTAATCGCGCTATCGTGCGCATGATTTGCTTGTTGACCTGCATGAGCTTTTTACAAGTAACCATCGCTCAAAATCCCACAACAGTTGACAGCAGTGATGAATGTGGTGTGGTGCAGGATTTCAACAACGACATGGGGGATTTTTCTTCTCCCAGTATCTATTCAAATGACAATGATGCGCCGTTTTATTGGTACGATACGGCAAATGCTTGGATCGAGGATCACGGCTTAGTGGCCAGGTCAGCAAGTATTATTTCAGGCGTATACCAGAATCCGACAGAAGGTTATACCATTGTTGGTTTTTATTATGAAGCGCCGCTTGGTTCTGAGTTCAGAATACGGGTTGTGACAAGTACTATGAGCCCTCCTTTGGAAATTCTTGCTACGACAGCAATTGGTCCGATTTGGGATCCGTTTCCATCAACATCCGGTGTAATTTGTTTGCGTATTAACGACGCTGAAATTCATTCCGGAATGTACTTGCGTTATGAAGTAAGTTATCGTTCAGTACTTCCTGGTCGCTTTGTTTTCGATGATTTTGCTCTCGGTCCTCAGGCCATTCCTCTTCCTGTAACATTCAAAGGAATTGTTGCGAGAAAAGAAAATGGAACTGTACGTGTTAAATGGGATGTTGCAGAGGAAGTAAACGTTCGTGGTTATGAAGTTGAGCGCAGTACAAATGGAATTCAGTTTTCAAAAATTGGATGGGTTGATGCAGGTAAAGGAAATGTTTATGGATTTACAGATCTGCAAACACAGCCTGGTACAAATTACTATCGTGTGCGCAACATCGACTTCGATGGCAAATTCAAATACAGTGGAATTGTAAAAGTGACCAACAACAAAGTAGGTTCACTAAGGGTTTATCCTATACCAACCAGCAGTACGTTGAATGTGCAGCATGACAAAGCAAAAGCGGGCAGTACAATTACTCTGACAACTGTTGACGGTAAACAAATCAAAGTTGTTTCACCAGTTGCAAACAGTTTCCAGACTGTAGTTGATGTAAGTCAATACAAAGCAGGAATGTATTTCATTAAATTCAATGACGGAGAAGGGAATACTGAAAGCTTTAAAGTGATTAAGAATTAAACCCTGGAAAAAAACCATACGAAACGACCCCGCAAATGCGGGGTCATTTTTTTGTAAAAATGACATTGAATGCACTTTTGATTCATATTTTCTTATTTTCGTATTGTTCGGTGTTCTTTGCAGTGCTCAAGTCCTTGAACGTTTCCACTAAATGTTCATTGGTTCATTGTACACTCTGTTGACACAACGCATTTTTTTTTAAAATTTTTCTCAAATGAACATTTACGTAGGAAACCTTAGTTGGGGCCTGAAAGATCAGGATCTGGCCAACTTGTTTGCACCCTTTGGCGAAGTAGGATCAGCCAAAATTGTAACCGACAAATTCACACAGCGTTCAAAAGGCTTCGGCTTTGTTGAAATGCCGAATGATGAGGAAGCACAAGCTGCAATTGCACAGCTTAACGGTTCTGAAATCGAAGGCAGAAACCTTGTAGTTAACGAATCACGCCCGAAATCTGAAGGTGGCGGCGGCGGTGGCGGTGGCTTCAAGAAAAGAAGCTTCGGCGGCGGCGGCGGTGGCGGCGGCTACAAGAAAGGCGGCGGCGGAAGCGGCGGTGGCGGTGGATACAATCGCAATCGTGGCGGAGGCGGCGGCGGAGGCTACAGAGACGATTATTAGTCTTAACACTTCAACGAAATTTGAAAGTCTGGTGTGAACGCATCAGACTTTTTTTATTTACGCTAATGGACGCTAATTAAAGCTAATTAACGCGAATTAAAGCGAATTAATAGGTGATTGAAAGGAATGTATTTCCATTAAAGAATGACTTTATTTTTTTGGTTTTAGAGATTGTTTAATTTGTCTCAATAATTATTACTTCATGACGCCGCACAAATTATCACCAGTAATTGCAGGATGTATGAAGTGGGGTGACTGGGGATCAAAATTTTCGACTGAGGAATACAGGAAGTTGATCGAGGATTGTTTAGAAAATGAGATCACCACTTTTGATCACGCAGATATTTATGGAGATTATACAACCGAAGAACAATTTGGAAATGCATTAAAAGGTACAAAGCTGCGGGATAAAATGCAGATCATCACGAAGTGCGGTATCAGAAGATTTACTCCCAACAGGCCACAACACCGGATTAATTCTTACGACACCAGTAAAGAACATATTATTTTTTCACTTGAGAATTCATTGCGACTTCTTCATACCGACTACGTTGACATCCTTCTCATCCATCGACCGGACCCACTTATGGATCCCGATGTCATTGCTGCAGCATTCAGTCATTTGAAAACACAGGGAAAAGTTCTTGAATTCGGTGTTTCCAATTTCACAACAACGCAGGCAGAAATGGTACATTCAAGATTTGCCATTAAATACAATCAGATTGAAATTTCTGCTGTAACACTCGATCCATTTCACAATGGGCAACTTGATCAATGCCTGCAACATCATTTTATTCCCATGGCATGGTCTCCACTCGGAGGTGGTAAGCTGCTTGGCGACCTGGAAAATGAACGCAACAAAAGAATACTCGCAGTCACTCAATATTTATGTGATAAATACAATGCATCCGTAGACCAAATACTTCTCGCCTTTTTATTTCTGCATCCATCCGGCATCCTTCCTGTTTTGGGAACAACTAAGATCATTCGATTAAGAGCAGCACTGCAAGCACAATCAATCAAGCTTGAAAGAGAGGAATGGTTTATGTTGTGGAGAGCGTCTAAAGGACATGAAGTGCCCTAATAATTTGAAGATTTGAAAATTTGAAGATTTGACGGTACACTCTAAGAGTTGAAAAGTAGTTTGTTTTATAAAAACTAAAATCAATTTATAATAATAACAATACAATTCCATCGGGGTATACTGTCAAATTTTCAAATCCTCAAATTCAAAACCGTTTCGATCTATTCAACAATTCGAATTTGTCTCGCTCCATGATACGAATGATATTCACCATTGTACATTGCGTCTGCACTTACTGGTCCCATGCGGTAATTTCCTGGTGAAACGGCACGAACTGCATAATAGTACACTTGCTTTGGTGACGACAGATCAACAAAGAAATGTATCCTGTCATCTCGAACGTCGAGCGACGTAGGTATTGCTGCATCTTTGATCCAGTCCATTCCGGGAATTTCTTTCGTGCGCGGATTTTCGATCTCAAATCCTGCAGGAAGAATATCTGTGATCACAATATTTTCCACTACTACTGAATATGTTTTTTCTAGAGTGACGCCAATAATCACCAAATCATTTTGAGAAAAATTGCCTGAAGTAATTTCTCGCCCATTTCGATCATAAAATTTTCTTCGCACGCGCAGGTAATTGTCTTCCTCAACATAAGTTCCACCTGCAGAAATACCTTCAGCCTCCCAGTAATAATAAATTCTGCCGCTGCCTCTTGTAACAATTTCCACCTGCGTACCCTTCAATGCAGTCATATCGCCTCGCCAGTCATTGCCGTCGATCGTTGCCACCGTTTTTCCATTCACCCTGAAATCAGCCGATACTTTAGACTGGCTTGCACTGCGTGCAATTTTACCAAGCGCCAGGAATGAAAATGCTCTTTCCTGTGTACTGAGATATTGTCTTTGCCTGATTTTATCATTCACATGTTTGGCCATTACTGGAATTTGTGCATTTCGCGGATCCACCTCAAGCAGGGCATTGAGAGCAATGGCTTCATCACGAACATCAGAATAATAACTTCCGCCAGTTTGCGGAACAGATTCTTCACCACTGAACGAAGTTGGCAGCATAGATGAAAAACTCTTCCTGTCACCCGCAATCGCATAGGCTGCCGATAAAAGATATTTTCCATCAAGTGCCAGCAATTGCGAATTTGATTTATAATAATTCATGCCGCTTACGTTTGCGCGACCAGCAATTGAAAGCACATACAGCGAATAAGCAACCTCCTTGGGTGCAATTTTTTTATTCTGATCCCGGTTGTAGTAATACGTTATCGTTTCTTTTTTCTTCAACCTGTTATTCAGGTAAGAAAGCATGGGTTCAAGCAAATTATTTTCAATGGTAAAACCTGCCTTTTTCGCTTCCATTAGAAAATGTGCAGCATACGTGGTGGTCCACCAGTCCTCTGTTCCTTCACCATCCCAAAGAGTTAGTGCACCATTGTAAAGCTGTCTTAATTTAATTCTCCTAATTGCTTCGAGGATATTTGCATTCGCACCGGCAGCCCTTCCACGATTAAGTTCCATCAGATCAGCAAGGTCTCCGTAATATAACTGTGGAAATGCAGAAGATATCACCTGCTCCGTACAACCATAAGGATATTGAACGAGGTATGCAAGATGTTTACCCAGATCAATCGCAGGAGATCTTGCTACTACAAGATTGTATTTAACAGAACCTGGAATGAAATCACGCAAACCGATATTGACACGTTCTGTTCTTCCCGCTTCGACCACGCCACTGCCTGTTACTTTTTGCAAACCGGAAGCAGGTCGAATGGAAATTTCAGTTTCATCTAAAAATTTTTCATTAAGTGCATCAACCTGCACTTTGATATGCGCAACACCAATGTTTTGTGCAGCCACAATTTTGAAAACAGCTCTCGTTTCTGCATTCGCAGACATTGATACCTGCTGACTTGAACTTCCAGCAATCGCCAGCGGACCTGATACGGTAACAACAGCGCGACCACTCGCAGATTTTGCAGTAGTATTTGTAATGGTAACTGGAACAGTAACTGTATCTCCTGGAGAAAGAAAACGCGGAAGAGCCGTACTGAGAACAACCGGGTCAGCCACAGTGATCGCTGCTTCTGCAGAACCCATTTTTTCATCCTTGTATGCAACGGCCATCAAACGAACCTCTCCACTGAACTGAGGGATCTCGAAACGGAATGTTGCATCGCCATTTCCATCTGCTTTTGTAATTCCACTCCAGTAAGAAAGGATCTTGATTCGTTTTGCAGGCATCGGGTTCACACGTTTTTCCATGCTGGGTCCATCACCTCCTGTACTGCTCAGGCGTGCACGCAATTCAGGAAAAAGCAGGGGATACAGATCATAGGATGTCACATCCAATGCTTTCTTCTGATAATAGTATCGATAAGGATCTGGTGTTTTAAAATCGGTCACTTGCAACACGCCATTATCAACTGCTGCCAATGTTATAAAACTTCCGGGCGTAGCTTTCACTTTAACTTCCTGCGAGGTACGCGAACGTGCATTTTTAACTGCAGTTATCTGTACAGGAATTTTCCTGTTCTTCTGTTCTACCGTAACACTTGTAAACCCATGTGCAACTGTCAATGGAATATCAGATATCTCATGTGCTTTGATGAGCGTTGCTGTTATGTAAACATTGGGCAAATGTTTTTCATCAAGGTTTAAATCAATCGATGCACTTCGATCATTAACGGTCAGGTATTGATACGAAACCACTTTATCTGTTTCCATTGTTACGAGCATGCGACCACTGAATGGTGTTTTGAAAAGTATTTTTGCCGTGCTGCCTGATTCATAAACTTCCTTATCCGCAGAAATGGTTACATGTCCTTCATTGTTCACTTCAAAGGATGTAAAATCTCCCCCCATTGAACCGTAACTGTAAAATTCTTTCCTTACATAAGTTTCAGCACCCGGTGCATAAATGCGTATCTCGTAATCACCGGGAGAGCGCGGAACAAAAACATAATTCGATTTTCCGTTCAACGTCGTTTTCTGTTCAACCAGCACTTTATCTCTCCGCTCGGATTCGTATCGGAAATAACTTCCTGACTTTCGAAGCGATGTGTGGTATTCACGTTTCACAACCTGGATGGTTGCAGTGCTTCGCGTTGCCTGGCCATTTCGGTTAAGTGATGCAAGTTCGAATGTAACCGGCCGGTTTAAAGGATGATAATAAGAATAATCTTCTTTTATACCGAAGAATACATCTTGCGTATAAATATCTGCATCCGTAATGCGACTTACAGGTCTACCGGTTTCATCAAAAACAGTTGTATAAAAGCTTGCCTGTAACAGTCCGCGATTTTTGTATTCATCAGGTACCTCGAACGAGACGTTTGCATTACCGGATGCATCTGTCTTTCCTTCGTTTTCGATATTATCAGAAAAGCCTGACTGACTTGCTATGGTGAAATCATAATCTTCAAATCCTTTGGGCGCAAAAACTTTTTGACGAACCTGGATTTGTGATTCATAATTCCGGTTCGCTGCCGGTGGACCGAAAAAGTTTGTCGCATTAATAGAAAGATTTGCATCACTGCCAGGCGTTAGAAATGGTTGATCAAGTTTTGCATTTACACGAATCCTGTCAGGTACAAATTCCTCGATCATGAAATTCTTCGAAGCAAGTAACAGATCCGTTGAAGAATAAACTTCGAGTGTATAACTTCCGGTTATCGCTGCATTTGAAATATCGATATTTCCTTCAAGTGAACCCTGTTCATTTAAATTCTTTCTGAATTCTTTCAATTCCTTTCCATCGGGCATCAGGAATTTTAATTTCAATGGAATATCTCCGGGGACTTTCCATTCACGATTACGAATGACAACAGAAAAATTAACCCTTTCTCCAGGGCGATAAATATCACGTTCAGCATATATAAATGGATCCAGACCAGAAGGATTGATTCGCTTCCCTCCCACTTCGAATCGTGAAGTGTTTACGCGTGTATTTTGAAAAGGCAGGTAGTTCAGGTCATCAT
>CAZCKF010000074.1:0-10541 GCA_964499155.1 uncultured Chitinophagaceae bacterium | reverse complement strand
TTTTGGACAGTGATAAGTAAGTAATTCTTCCATTTGCTACTTCATAACCCACAATGATCATTTTTAGGAGAGCCCAATCTATAGCAGGATTAACAGGATTAGTTAAGGATTAGAGGATTTGGTCTTTATAGTGTTAAGTAAGTAATTCTTCCATTTGCTACGTCATACCCACAATGAACATTTTTAGGAGAGCCCAATCCAAAATCAAAAATCCAAAATCAAAAATCTCCTTCCTACCTTCATTACATGCTTAAATCCATGACCGGTTTTGGTCGTACAGAACAGAGTATTGGCAACAAGACATTCCTGATTGATATAAAATCACTCAATGGAAAACAGTTTGAGTTGCTTTTGAAGCTTCCTGCATTTTTAAAACCACTTGAATTTGATATCAGGAAAATTCTTTCTGAAAAACTTGGCCGTGGCAGTGTGGATTGCACCATCAGCCTGAAAGAAACGGGTAATGCAAGGCCTGTAACGATCAATACCGATCTCGCCAGGGCATATTACCAGCCATTGGCAGAGTTGTCAAAGTCATTGAATCTCGACCCATCCAATATTCTGAGTACACTGGTAAAACTTCCTGAAGTAATAACACCAACCAGTGATACGCTGACAGATGAAGAATGGAAACAATTTCAGCATGTAATAAATGCTGCCATTGATAATTTGAACAATCACCGTGAAAATGAAGGCAGGTCACTAAAGGAAGATCTTGAACTGAGAATTAAAAACATCCTTGACCAGCAGGCAGAGGTTGTGAAACTTGAACCATTGCGCCAGCAAAAAATCCGTGAAGGCATTACTAGGTTACTGGAAGAAAATGTTGGAAAGGAAAATTATGATGGCAATCGACTTGAACAGGAACTGGTTTATTATATAGAAAAGATTGACATCAGCGAAGAGCAGGTGAGATTGCGAAATCATTGCGACTATTTCCGTTCCATCTTGAATGAGGACGGAGACAGCAAGGGAAAGAAATTATCATTCATACTCCAGGAAATAGGACGGGAAATCAACACCACTGGTTCCAAGGCATATGATGCTTCTATTCAAAAATGTGTGGTGATGATGAAGGACGAGCTTGAAAAAGCAAAAGAACAGGTCCTCAACGTACTATAGCGATTGGGCTTCGTTGCCTACATTTGTTTCATGTTTCGACTGATTGTCATATTTCCACTTATCATTCTATCATTTACTGGTTGTGGCAAAGTGGATCTTTATGAAAAAAATGCTGCTATACCAGGACATGACTGGAAAGCAGGTTATAAACCAACATTCACTTTCGAAATAAGCGATACAACGGTCGATTACCAACTCTTGTTCGTTATACGTCACAGGGAAAAATACAAGTACAACAATATCTGGATCAATTTATACGCACAGCCTCCCGGCGATTCGTTGAGAAGAGTTTCTTTTGAATTGCAATTGGCAACAAATGAAAGAGGCTGGCTTGCCACTGGGATGGATGACATATATGAACACCGAATTGCGCTTACAGATATAAGCGCCTTTCGCAGTGGCAAATACACATTCCAGTTGGAACACATCATGCGTGATGACCCTCTCGAACATGTAATGAATGTTGGTATTCGCCTTGAAAAAAAGCAGCGTAGATGAATGATGACAGAAAAAGGCTGAGAAGACTCACAGTTGTTTACTGGCTGATGCTTACATATATCATTGCCGCCCTGGTGTGGTGGTTTATAACCCTCGAACAACAAAACCGGATGATGGCTGATCTGAAAACGGCTGAACATCCATCTCTCAAACAGGAAATCCAGATCGAAAGTGAACGCAATACTGCAAAGTATTTGAGTGAAGGAATTACATTCCTGGTGCTGATACTTATTGGCGCTGCATTTGTTTACCGCTCAGTTAGAAGACAATTTTCAATGCAACAACAGCAGCAAAATTTCATGATGGCTGTTACACATGAATTGAAAACGCCCATTTCAGTTGCCACATTAAACCTTGAAACACTACAAAAACACAACCTCGACGCAGAGAAACAGAAGAAGCTGATCAGGATGACACTCGAGGAAACAAACAGGCTGAACACCCTCACCAATAACATTCTTGTATCAGCACAGGTAGAGGATAAAATGTACAGGGTTTCTATGGAAGAGCTTAATCTGTCAGCCCTGTTTAAGGATTGCATTTTAAATTTTAAGAACAGATTTCCTGACAGGATTTTTTCAGAATCAATAGATACGGAGGCAGATATCAATGGAGATGCGTTACTGTTACAGATCATGATCAATAACCTGATTGAAAATGCTATTAAATACTCACCTAAAGAAAAACCAATTCATTGTTCATTAACCAAGGCCAATGATTTCATTCAACTCAGTGTGACAGACCAGGGAATTGGTATAGAAGAATCTGAAAAAAGGAAAGTATTTGAGAAATTTTACAGGATTGGCAATGAAACTACGAGAAAGGCCCAGGGAACCGGGCTTGGTTTATACCTTTGTTACAAGATTGCAGAAATGCACAATGCCGACATTGCTGTGACAAACAGAAATGGCGGTGGAAGTATTTTTACAATTCTGTTTCCAGAATAAATATTCATGAACGATACCTCTACACAACGGTCCATCTTGCTGGTTGAAGATGAAGAAAACCTGCATGAAGCTTTGAAACTTAACCTCGAGCTGGAAGGATATGCAGTTACTTCAGCATATGATGGAGTATCCGCTTTGCAAGCCGTTAAAAATGAATATTTCGAATTGATCATCCTTGATATCATGTTGCCGGAAATGGATGGTATTACAGTTGCAGAAACGATCAGGCTGCAAAATTCAGAAATACCCATTCTCATTCTGAGTGCAAAAAACAGCAGTGCCGATCGGGTTTTGGGTTTGAAAAAAGGCGCTGATGATTACCTCACAAAACCATTCAATCTTGAAGAATTGTTGCTTCGAGTTCAAAAGCTGATTGAAAAGAATAAAAAGATGCAGGACCGATCAGCGGTGGGAGAGAATTATGTTTTTGGAGGCAATACGATCGATTTTAAAGGCCAGGAAGCTCAGACAAGTAAAGGTTTAAAGATCCAGCTAAGTAAAAAAGAAGCGATGCTTCTGAAATTACTGATAGAAAATAAAAACGAAGTGGTGCCTCGCGAAAAAATCCTGCAATCAGTATGGGGTTATAATGTTTATCCAACCACAAGGACCATAGATAATTTCATTCTCAACTTCAGGAAATATTTTGAAGAGGATAGTCGTAATCCCAAATATTTCCATTCGGTCCGGGGGGTGGGGTATAAATATGCTGAATCCTGATCGAATCAGGCTTTATCCAATCTGCTTATTACATCAACTGCTGCATCGTACAATTTGATATTGTCGTTTTCGGAGGCTATACCTGAATAAGTGTAAAGCTCTGTTATCGCCAATACCTGCATTGTTTCGGCTGCAAGGTCTGCTCCAACTTTTTTAAACAGGAGTTCAGCGATCTTATTTTTTGATTGCGTACCAGCGGGCAGACCAAGTTTTTCAGCAAGATAAGTTCGCAAGATCAGGTTAACCTGTTTGTGCTGCGATGAAGTCCATGAACGCCGGCTTGCACCGAGTAATTGCAACTTTTCTATTGCAGTTGGTTTATGATCAATAACTGCTTTTTTGGGTTTACGCCCGCGCATATAAAAAATGAATGCGCCAGCGAGAATGAGTGCTGCAATTCCAAATACAATCCATCCTTTTTTCCTGGCAACCTTCTCCTCAAAAATATTCTCTTCGGGTTTTACTGAAACTGCGCGCAATACTTCAAGCTTTAGTTCGTCAGATGTTGAAGTATGGTATTTTTTATCTGAAGGATCAAAGCTTATAAATTCCACTTCGGGAAACTGGTAGGTGCCAGGTTTCGCAGCAATGATTTTGTAATGGAATTCACGTGTACCAGACAGGTGTACCTGTTTCGAAAAAGTATCTTTTACTTCAGGATCAAATATTTCAATGCCTGCAGGCCAAAGAATTTGCGGCGGATTTATTTGTGTCATATTTCCCTTTCCGGAAACAATCACAGAAAAAATACTTTCTCGACCGGCTTCTACTTCCTTTGTATTGAGTGATGTTGTGACCTTAAATTTTCCCACTGCGCCATTAAAACCCGGTTTTGGATCAGGGAGCGATTTCACATGAATCACGACAGGCTCTGTGGACAATTGTTTCGAAACAACACGGATGTTTGGATCTGTATTGGAGCGGTTCGGATTATTTTCAAAAACCTCCTGTTCTGGCTTTGAAAAAACCACACTGCGTGCAAATTCAATTTCATTGTCCAGTTCCATAGCATCGATCGTAAATAATCCTGACTGTACAGGAAAGAGTTGCACCTTTCTCAAAACATGCACGTCAAAAATATTTCCACTGATCTGCTCAACTGTTTTTTGCCTGTCATTCACAGTGACCATATCATAGCTGCTGAAGCCATAGAATGCAGGATTTTTAATGATCTCAGTTCTTGATTGCAAACGTGAATACAGTTTGAAAGTGGCAACGATTGGTTCTCCAATAAAACAGGCTTTGCGATCAACTGCAACCCGGACAAAAAAATTCTCTGCAATTTTTTTGTCGGGATCTTCCCCTGGCAACAAAACATAGGGCGGTACAAGTCCACCTCGAATAGCAGGTTGTGCTGAAACAACTTCAACCTGCGCCGTTGCGCTTCGGAAAATCTTCCCATGTGCTTGAATTGTAATTCCCGGAATAGTAAAACGTCCAGGTCTCTCTGCTGTAAGTGTGTAAACAATATTTTTAACCTGGATGGTATGCGTGGATAAATGCTTCTCTCCATTGTACAGGCTGGGACCACTTACATAGCGCAAACCTCTAAAAACCGGAGAAACAAAATCTTCAATATGCTCATCGCTTTCCACCACGTATTGCACGGGAAATGATATACCCGCCACCTGTGGTTCTGTGGGTACCACTGTGCGAACGGTAATCTGCGAAATGCCTGCTACACTATTGAGTAAACAGGCAAAAAGAAAAATCAGTTTCAAGCCTGTAAAAATACCTGCTGTTTTGCAGATCAGTAGGTAAAAATGTATGAGCTGCCCCTTGGAAGTATATGAGGTGCAGGGGAATGTCAGAAAATAATTTCAAGCTCTTTTAATGATCGCACTGTATATGTTGGAGTTATTGATGGCTCCACATCCATATGATTAACATAGACCTGGTCGATCCCGGCATTAATGGCTCCCTGTATGTCTACTTCAACATTGTCACCGATCATGATGCACTCATCCTTTTCTGCTTTGCATTTATTAAAAGCGTATTCAAATATTTCCTTTTCAGGTTTTAAACAGTTCGAACATTCAGAGGTAATGATCTCGACGAAATAATCTTTAAGCCCTGAATGTTGCAATTTGCTGTGCTGGGTTTTTTCAAACCCATTTGTTATCAGGTGAAGGATATAACCTTTCTTTTTTAAATAAGATAAAATTTCATGTGTGTGAGGGAACAGAATCGTTCTGGTCGGCAAAAGTTCTAAAAACCGTATACTTATTTGCTGCGCCAATTCCTCATCTGCAATTTGAAAGTCGAGCAGAGAAAGCCACATGCGCTTAACCCTGAGATCTTGTTGTGGTATCAAACCCTTTCTGTATTTCTCCCATAATTTTTCATTATGCTCAAGATAATTGCGGTAGAATTTTTCAAAATCGTATACGCCACGTTCCTTCAATGATAGTTCATCATACATGGTTTGCAGTGTAAGCCTGGCGTTGGCTTCAAAATCCCAAAGGGTATGATCGAGGTCAAAAAAAAGATGACGGTACTTCTTCAAAATTTTCAAATTATTGGCATTGCTTTGCGACTGAATTGCAATCTACATTAAAGCGGAATACATGAATGTTATTATCACGGGCGGATCAAGAGGGCTTGGAAAAGATCTTGCATTGCTTTTTGCATCACATGGTCATAACTTATTGCTTTCCGCCATGAGTGAAAAAAAATTATATGATGCAATGCAGGAAATCCAGACACGTTTTCCTGCAATCACGGTAAAAGCAAAGCCATTCGATCTTTCGAAAAAAGAAAATGCTGTCAGTTTTGGGAAATGGTGTCTTCAGCAATTTGAACCAGATATATTGATCAACAATGCAGGAAGCTTTGCAGGCGGTGCAGTGCATAACGAGGAAGATGGTGCTCTGGAGGAAATGATTGCAACAAATCTTTACAGTGCGTATCACCTTACACGCACAATTGTTCCATCCATGATCAAAAGAAAAACAGGACACATCTTCAATATGTCATCCATTGCCGGTTTGAAAGCCTATAAAAACGGCGGTTCTTACAGTATCAGCAAATTTGCACTTCATGGATTTTCAGTCAACCTGCGTGAAGAGTTGAAGGAATATAATATTAAAGTAACAACCGTTTTCCCCGGCGCTGCCTATACAGATTCATGGGCAGGATTTGTAAAGGAAGACAGGATCATGAAACCTTCAGATGTATCTCAAATGATCTACGCTGCTTCGCAACTATCTCCACAGGCATGTGTGGAGGATATTATTTTGCGGCCACAACTTGGAGATCTGTAGGAATGTCCAATGAAAAATGTCCAATGTCCAAATTGCTCCGTAGCTAACTATTATTTCAGTATTGGGTATCCTCAACATTACCAGCCAGCAATAACCGTCACCCCGCCCTTTACTTTTTCACCAATCTTCACATTGACCTGCGCAGTGGTTGGAAGAAGAACATCCACGCGTGACCCGAATTTGATAAAGCCCATTTCATCCGCCTGCTTTACTGCTTCACCTGGCTTGAGGTAATTGACAATTCTTTTTGCAAGGGCACCTGCAATTTGTTTGACTAGCAGTTCGCGGCCATTTGATTTGTAGACAACAGTATGTCTTTCGTTTTCTGTTGATGATTTTGGATGCCAGGCAACGAGGTATTTGCCTGGATGATATTTGCTGTATAATACTTCGCCGCTTACAGGATTTCTGTTCACATGCACATTCAGTGGACTCATGAAAATGGAAATCTGCAATCTTCTGTCCTGAAAATATTCATCCGCATCGCGCTCTTCAATAACAACCACGGTACCATCTGCAGGCGCAACAACTGCATCTTCTCTTTCTGTATGAATTCGCTTTGGCAATCGAAAAAAAGAAATTACCAATAATAAAATGGCAAATGTTACAATAAGTATTGCCCATTTCAGCCAGTCACTATCAAGGAGCCAGAATACTAATACATTAATTACAGCAAAAAGAACAACACTGATTGCAATGGAGGCATATCCTTCTTTGTGAATTGTCATTTTGCAAAACTAATTTATCCGGATTTGCTATTTAAAAAAGAGTTTGACATACAGCCAAACAAAAGGAATAGCAACAAGCAATGAATCAAACCTGTCTAGAAAACCACCATGTCCCGGCATAATGTGACCACTATCCTTAACACCAGCAAGTCTTTTAAGTTTTGATTCAAAAAGATCTCCCAATGTTCCTGTAACTGATGCTATAAATGCAATGATCGCAAAATGAAGCGCAACATCCTCGTACTCAGGAAATGCATAACGTGCAAGTAAAAAAATAACCGTGGTACTTAACGCCATTCCACCAATCGTTCCTTCCCAGGTTTTTTTTGGAGAAATGCTTGACAGTGGTGTTTTACCAATCAAAGAACCCACGATATAGGCCATTGTATCATTGATCCATATCGAGAATATGATCAGCAACGGAATTTCAGGAGAGTATTGGGGCATTGCAAAATAGAGTACCCCAGGTTCTAAAACAGGAATCGACAAATCCATCATCAATCCAAGACTAAAAGAAATGTATATTAATCCCAATATGGAATGAGCGAATACTTTCGGTTTATTTTGCTTTGAAAATACATCACCGATTATCATCAAAAGGAACATTCCGGCACCAAGCCAGAGTCCAACCGAGTTTAATTGAAATTTTCCGAGTGCATAATAATCACTGCAAAAATGAAGCATGATCCCCCAGCCAGCGAGCATTACTCCATACCTGTGAAAGGGAGTGATTGATTGATATGCAGGGTCAATTTTATTGACAAGCCTCTGGTATTCTATCCAGCAACCAAAATGTATTACAGAAAATAGAATGAAAAATGTCCAGTGATTTAGGAGAATGCCACCAAGCACCACTACTGCAAAAATGATTGCCGTAATTGCCCTTGTTTGAAATGTCTTCCAGTGAAATGCCATTCGTTTTTTTTAATCAAATGGATTTTTTTCTGCAGGCCGGTCGTAAAGGGGCTGGTAATCCGATATTTTTTTTAACCTGATCAACAGAAAAATAAGAAGAGGTAATGCAAGAAGCCCCCAGTAAAATGCAGGCTGTTCTTCAATTGCAGCCTGTATATCTTTTCCCTGTTTGGTGTAGATGTACAACTGAGTTACTGCAAGTGCATTATTAAAAAAATGTCCGATGATGCAGAGCCAGATGCTTCCGGTAAAAAGAAATACCATCCCCAGAATTACTCCAAGGAACATCCTGGATAAAAAACCATAATAAGAAAGATGCACCAATGAAAACAAAATGCTTACTATGATTAATGCAAAAACAGGTTTTCGTGTTGCTTTATCAAGGAAATTCTGCAATCCTCCGCGAAATAATGTTTCCTCACACAGGGCGGGAAGAAATGCCATTATAAAGATTGCCAGTAAATAATCAGCTATGGTTTTCATTCCGGTCATGATCTGAACCTGGTCATTGTATGCATCTTCGAGTTTTTTAAACCTGGCTTTTGCACCTTCCGGAATCGGGATAATTTCTGTGAATGAAGCGAGTGAAGCTGAAACAAAAAGAGAAAGGAACATGATTGCAACAACAAGTCCTGCCTGCTGCCAGGTCACGCGTTGCTGAAATCCCAATAAGCGTAACGGCTTTTTGTTCATCAGCAATGCGGTAAACAAGGTTGGTAAAAACAATCCGAGCACAACACTGATTACCTGGATGAGTCGAAATGTATCCGCGTATTGCGGGTTGTTCATTTCGGTTTGCATTTCTGTAAAACTTCTGCCTGTTGTAGCGGTCCAGATTGGAATACTCAATGCACCTGCAAGGATGAGTCCTGCAAGACCAAACGCGACGAGCATGAAAAAACCGGCTGTGTAAGAGATGCCGCGCGAGCTGCTGTCATACATATTCTGCTGGGATAAAGATGTAAATTTGCAGTTTGCTTTTGAATGATAACGATCGGCAAGATACAACTTCCTGATTTTCCGCTACTACTCGCACCCATGGAAGATGTGAGTGATCCGCCATTCCGTGCAGTATGCAAAGCCAATGGGGCCGATCTGATGTATACAGAGTTTATCAGCAGTGAAGGATTGATCCGCGATGCAATTAAAAGCCGTCGTAAACTTGACATTTTTGATTACGAAAAACCTGTGGGCATCCAGATCTTCGGAGGTGATGAAGAAGCCATGTCACTGAGTGCAAAAATTGTGGAGGCTGTACAGCCGGATCTGGTAGACATCAATTTTGGATGCCCTGTAAAAAAAGTAGTGACAAAGGGGGCAGGGGCTGCGGTGTTAAAAGATATTCCAACAATGGTCAGGTTGACAGAAGCGGTTGTAAGATCCACTTCATTGCCAGTTACAGTTAAGACACGATTAGGTTGGGATGATAAAACAATCAATATTGAAGAAGTTGCAGAGAGATTGCAGGATGTGGGCATTCATGCGCTTGCGATCCATGGAAGGACGCGAAGCCAAATGTATAAAGGTGAAGCGAGATGGGATTGGATTGCAAAAGTGAAAAGCAATCCGAGGATCCGGATACCAATATTTGGAAATGGTGATATTGATTCGCCTCAAAAAGCAATGGATTATCGTAACCGGTATGGAGTTGATGGTATCATGATTGGTCGCGCAGCAATAGGTTATCCCTGGATATTTAATGAAGTGAAACATTTCATGAAAACTGGTGAGTTGTTACCACCACCAACAATTGAGGACAGGGTAAATGTAATTCGAACGCATTTACATCGTTCCGTTGAATGGAAGGGCATGATCGTTGGCATCAATGAAATGAGAAGACATTATACCAATTATCTTAAAGGTCTTCCCAACATCAGGGAGTATCGTTTGAAACTTGTAACAATTACCGAGGCTGAACAAATTGATGAGATACTGAATGAAATTGTAAAAACATATTCCGGCTATGAATTCGCTCCCCGCAAAATCGATATGGAATCGATGGCCTATTCCTGCGGATAATGTATCTCCCTTCCGTTGTGATAATTACAAAGCCAATTTTGAAATCTAGAAATCTAGAAATCTTGAAATTTATTTTTCCTCTTCATCAACCCCACAAATGAAACTACCACCCACACTGCTTCCAGTATAACAAACGGCCAATAATCTATCAACCACGAAGCATAACATGCCAATGCAGCGCCAACGATGTTTAAAATGAAAAACAATTTCCCTTCTTTGGGTATAAGTCCAAACGTATTGCAGAAATAAGCAAGCAGGATCAGGCCAACACCTATGGTACCAATGATGTCGTTATAATTCATGATTATGATTGTTCTAAAAGTGCAGTG
>CAZCKF010000073.1:2230-10580 GCA_964499155.1 uncultured Chitinophagaceae bacterium | reverse complement strand
TGCTGGCGCAACTGGAAATACATTAAGACCAAAAATTAACAGCTTAACCAAATTGCAAATAGATCCTAAAGTTTTATTTAGCAACACTACTTTAGCAGATGCTGAACTTAAATTCGATGATTGCGTGAGAAATGGTTTTCCAATGGAGAGTGCCGTTTTTTGTGCAAGTTTTATAATCAGGAACACAACAGGCCATAGTTTGATATGGCAAGATAGTTTTCTCCAAAGAGGGTCATTTGAAAAATTATATAAATGCTTAATCGATAGTATTTTTTGGGTGATATATAAAACTTGGATTTAAAAAAGATTCATCTTAATCATATGTTCTGTATTTGAAACAGATTAAATAGCAGTTATGAAGAAAATTGAATGGGGTAGCTTTGATGGTTTCATATTTCAGAATTTTTGTAATTCGGTAATAATATTAGAGGTATCCAAATTAGCTCATGTTTTTAATGCAGCAGGTAAAGATGCAGGTATTGACCAATTCTATAACGGCCATTATGGAGGTAAAATTGGTAAATGGAGATTTCAAGACAAATTTCATAATTCTGGCCAGAAGGCGAATGACATCACTGCTTTTAAGCGTGATATATTAAACGATATAAAAGCTAATTATGACGGTGAGGATTTTATTGTTTACCTAACTAATGTAAACCTGTCTCCGGCGAAATTCTCGGAATTAATGGCCGTCGGAACTAATGCGCTGATGGAAAAAGATGCGGCAAGTTGTAGGATTTTTATCTGGCATGAACCCAAATTACTTACGGTGCTGGAGGCAAATCCCGTGCTTTTCAACTGGTACTGGGAGAAAGAAAACGTATTGTTGCAGGATTATCATAGTTATTTCAAACGTCAACTTGACCCGAGTCCGGATTTACGGTACCAATTAATAAATTGTTTTTTTGGCAGAGCACAAGAGTTAAAAAAACTGGAGGACTTCTTGATAAATCCGGCAAGTTCGACCATGGCAATTATCGCTAACGGAGGTTACGGTAAAACTAGGCTGTGCACTGAATTTTTTTCTTCATTGATGGCAACAAATAATGAGTGGTTACCTGTTGTCCTTACTCATTCCGGTTTTTCACCAGCCTCGCTGAATGTTCTTCTCAGAACCACAACACGACTGCTATTGCTTATTGATAATGCCAATGAAATACCGGATGTCGTTAATGATGTAAAACAAATGATCGATAATTCCGGAGGAAGACACAAGCTGTTAATTACCGCGCGACGTTCTCTATTCTCTGTAGTAATGTCAAAAATACCGGCCTACCGCAATGATATTGAGGTACTCGAATTGGGTAGACTGGGTTATGATGAGACTAAAGAAATGATCATTAACCTGTTGCCTTACCTAGATAAAAAATCAGTGATATACCTGGCTAATCTATCTAAAGGTGTACCCAATGTCGTACTTGAATTAGCCCGCTTAATCCGAATGGGGAAACAACCAACAGAAATTTCTTCGGAGAATTTTTTTTCCGAGGGAGTACGAACTATTATCAATGAAGTGACTTTGGACATACACCGTAGCACAAACCTGCCTGTTGAAAAGGTTTTTGACTTTTTAAAACTAATATCGGTTATCAGTCCCATTCCTAATAATAAAGAAAGTCTTGAGTTTATAGCAAAAATAATGGAACTACGAATGGATAAATTAGAACTTTTGCTGAACGCTCTAGAGGATTCCGGTATCATCGATACACATCTGTCTATATCCATCAAGCCCGACCCTTACAGTGATGCGATCCTTGCTTACACCATTCAAAACAACAAGGGTTTTGTGGAACATATCAGAACGCAGGGTGGGATGGAGAAGTATTTCGAAAACATATTAAAAAATCTCGCTGAAGCAGAAGTTTCCAAAAAAGAAGCAAATCATTTTATTCAAGACCTACTAGTTGGATATGTAAAACAAATTGAGGATAGGAGCACAAGCACCAACAAAATAAAGGCGATATTTGAGTTCACAGAGTCTATCGTTTTTTCTCACCCGAGCATTGCCAAATTGGTAATTCGTTCTTTCATTACTATATATACTGATTCGGTCCATCCAATACATACCGAAACCAGCGGATGGTCCACAAAAACCTTCGCAGAAGAAATCAAAGAAACAACTGACAAAATTATTGTACGCCTGTATTCGCAAACACAATATGGGAAAGACAACTTAGCCAACCTTCATGAATTGCTGGTTGAATATTGTGAGGCTACTGATGATACTAAAATCATAGCGAGTACCTATGGATATCATGAATGGGAATTCAGGCATGGTAATTACAGACCCCGCAAGTGCTGCGAGCGCCAAGATTTCTTAAAGGGGATCATTGCCAAAGACCTCGATCACTCCGATGATATACTGCAGCTGCGTATTGCCGTTGCAGGGGCAGTTGCCCTGTTAGAACTAGACTATCAATTGGAAACCTATTTTGAAGAAGTGACCATGCAATTTACTTACGGTACCGGTTATATAATAAATTGCCCCCATACAGAGGAAATCCGATCAACCGTGCTCGATTCACTTATGGCATTCTTCCGCCGTTTTTCAGGTGATGCTTCTTTGCGTGAGGCAACTTTTGCGCAGTTCCTGCACTTTTTCTTCCATTCTTCAGTCAATCACGAAAAAAGGTATCGCTACCAGATAGATAAGGAGGTGACCTATGTACTTACTTTCCTGCTGGATATGATTAAACAAGGATCACTTAAGCCAGATGAGAAAGCGTATATTCTTGACAAAGCTAGGTTGTTTAAGGGCGCTGGTATCCGCCTACCGTTTATTGAACTTATAAACAAGATAACAGCAGCAGCGTCAGAGGTCGAAAGTTTGTATGACGATCTTGAAATGTGCATTGTTAACCAGTCATATTTTGATATTCGAAATAATCTGGAAGCAAGGATCATTCGAATTGTTGAAGAATATAATGATTTCAATCGCTTCAGAGCCGACCTGGTTAAGATTTACCGGCAACACCAGTCAAGGACACAGAGTTTTGGTTCAATTCTTAATACCATTAACAAACATTATCCGAATGCGGCGAAGGATTTCTTTGAATATATTTTCACGGAGCAATCGGATCTTACACGGAAGTTTATAACTCTAGTTAGTGCCAATTCCAAAAACCCTCATTATTTATACGACGTCGTTCACCGATTGTGGAAGCAAAAAGACAAATATACTGGTGCAGTACTTTGGCTATTAACACACGGACGAGAATGTGACCGCACACATTATTTGGCAAGCGACCTTGATTATTTTGAAGCCGCGCTCGAAGATGGACCAGAAGCTTTGAACACAATTCCTTTTCATCAAATTCTGGAGTATGCATACATTGATAAGCCGCGTGCTTTTGCTCTCCTAGATAAAGTGATGAGGTTAGCGACGGGAAATCACTATAACATGCTAAGCCATGTTCTTTTTGATGAAAACAGCACCTATCGAAATGATTTTTCAGAGGAAATCAAAGATCTGCTTTTTAAAAACTTGGAGAAAATTATCATTGATGAAGAATATTACGGTGATCAACCCATGGCTTTTCTGGAAGAAAAATACGGATTTGAAGTTTTACTTGAATTTGTATACCACAAGGTTAATGGCAGCCTTCAGGGTGAACATTATAAATTCGTCACGCTGAATGAACATACATATTCACCTCCGAAAACCAGTGCTGTTAATGGAAACGAACGTTATCTTAGATTTCTTGAATGGTTTATGAATCAGGAAACGAACGAGCAGGAGAAAAGTGTTGGGGAATATATTATGAAACTCTTCAGGCCGTCAATTGAATTTACTAAATCTCTTTCCGATGAAATTCTTAAAATCGCTTCAAGGTTCAAAGATAATCAAAGCCAATTACTAAGGCTTGCCGTTGCCATTCGGTTATTCCCTCCCAAGACTGAAGAGTTGATCATCGCGCTGTCAAGAATTGCGGAATTCATTTCTGAAATCCCGGGTTCAAACAGTAAAGAAAATATACATGAAATATTCGGTTCAAATTTTTACTACAATACGGGAGACGTGAAAAGTAAATCGGGGAAGGGTATCCCGTACCCGGAAGATGTCAAAAAACGAGATCTATTTAAAAAAGTATTGGAAGAAAACAGCTTTACTTCTGTTATTAAAAAATACCTCACAGATTGTCAGAAAATGGCCCAGCGTGATATAGACGAGGAGGTTGCCCGGGATAAAGTACAATTAAGATGGTAATAGGTTCATGGACTTTTAGAAAAAACCGCGATGAACTTCAAGTGAAGGTAATTTATGCATTGGGAAGTAATAAAAACTTAGAAATGGTTAGGTAAACCTCTTCTATTTCCCGATGAACAAAATTTGAAAGTCGTTTCTTAATCAGTCATTTCAAACTTGTTTTATAAAATAATTCTTGTAAAAAAAGATTAAAGTGATTTCAGTTTTTTTTTTCATTTTGTTTACAAAGCAGGATCATTCGACACTGTTGTTTAATAAACCAGTAATAATCCCTTCTTTAATAGAATATATCACTTATTTAGGCAATCTCGATTCGAATTAAGCTAATGAGCATTGCGTTTTTTATTACGCTGGAGTCAAAACAAAATTCATGAAGGTATCAATAGAAATTGTATATAGTTGCAGGATCATCGATTAATATCCTGACCTCACCTATTAAAAAGATTGGTTGGGCGATACTTGCTCATGAAAATTTCAATCTTTTTTTCACTTGCACTTAATCGTTATATACTTCCAACAAATCAATGCCCGTATGAAGCATGTGAATTCGATTATTGCAGTGGATGATGACAATGAGGATCTGCGCATATTGCAGGAGTTGAATGAATACTATGGCTTTAATTTAAATATCGTTTCTTATAATTCTGTAGAAGAAGCTTTGACCCATTTTCATCTGCAGAAAGAACCCAGGAAGCCATGTTTAATTTTGATGGATTACAACATGCCGCAGGTGAATGGAGTGCAGGGAATTAATATGTTCAAAAGTATTCCTGAGACTTCTGGTACGCCCATCGTAATATTTAGCACAGCCAATGATCAAAAATTTAAAGATTCTGCTTTCAGATCAGGTGCTGCAAATTTTATTGTGAAACCTGGTCATATCGATCATTGGAATTTATTTCTGAAATGGCTCACACAGGTTTGTGCCAACCACATCCCGCCGACTACGCAGTTTCAGGTGGGATAATTCGAAGGAATTGTGCAAATAATTTGATTATTGCTTTTTAATTTTCTTTCTCTTTATGGTACATCCGTAGATCTTGTCTACTGATGAGAATGCAAGCATTGACATGTGTCCGGAGTTACATTTACATACAGAAGCAGCGCTTGAACTGGCCTGCACATTTCACCAGAAAATTTAGTGTATGGAAAATATCAGTGTTAGCCCTGTAAAAGAAAACAAAAAGCTCGCAAAGCAGGTCAAGGCCTTTGGTAATAAATCAGCCGATGCTGCATTGGAACAATTAAATATTCAGCGGAGAAGTGCTACTCCGCATGATGTTGAAATTGAAATATCATTCTGCGGTGTTTGTCACTCTGATCTTCACACTGCAAGGAATGAATGGCATAATACAATCTATCCGTGCGTACCCGGACATGAAATTGTTGGAAAGGTGGTAAGCGTTGGAGACCATGTTACAAAATTTAAGGCAGGCGATCATGCTGCAGTAGGTTGCATGGTTGATAGTTGCCGCGAATGCGATTACTGCAAAGAAGACCTCGAGCAATATTGTTCTGCAGGAAATACCGGCACATACAATTCACCTGATAAACACCTCGGCACACAAACCTATGGTGGGTACTCTCAAAATATTGTAGTTGATGAAGCATTCGTTTTACACGTACCTGAAAACCTCGACCTTGCTGCCTCTGCACCACTTCTTTGCGCAGGAATAACTACTTACTCTCCGCTTAAGCATTGGAATGTAGGACCGGGAAAAAAAATTGGTGTTGTGGGACTTGGCGGCCTTGGACATATGGCCGTTAAAATTGCAAAAGCAATGGGTGCGGAAGTGATCGTGTTTACAACATCGACGTCTAAAGTTGAAGATGCGAAACGATTGGGAGCTGATGATGTGATATTGTCGAAAGATGATAAGCAAATGAATCGTTACAAAGGAAAACTACATTTTGTACTCGATGCGGTTTCGGCACAACACGACATTAATGAATATTTAAACCTGCTGCGTGTTGATGGTTCATTGGCCCTTGTGGGTGCGCCAGAACACCCGCTTCCTGTTGCAGCATTCAGTCTTATACCTTATCGCAGAAGTTTTGCAGGGTCAATGATTGGTGGAATCGCGGAAACACAGGAGATGCTCGACTTTTGCGGGGAACACAATATTGTATCTGATATTGAAATGATCAATATCCAGCAGATCAATGATGCATATGAGCGACTTTTAAAAGGCGATGTGAAGTATCGTTTTGTAATTGATATGGCTTCATTAAAATAGAATATGTATTGAATTTTATTATTCTTTATTTTGATAGTAATAATATTCGATTAGAAAAATGAGCAAGTCAATTAAAAAAGATCTTCCGGCAAAGCAAAGAGAGTCGCTGTTAAAAACCTTGAAAGTTCGTTTTGAAAAGAACATGAAACGTCATGCAGGAATTGATTGGAGCAAGGTGCAAGCTCGGCTTGAAAAAAATCCTGGTAAATTATGGTCATTAAATGAAATGGAAGAAACAGGGGGAGAACCGGATGTTATCGGTCTCGATAAGAAATCAGGGGAGATTATTTTTTGCGATTGCGCAGCAGAAAGTCCCAGTGGACGCAGGAGCCTTTGTTATGATCGCGAAGGACTGGAATCGAGAAAAGAAGCGAGGCCAAAAAGTTCCGCAATAGATGTTGCAGAAGAGATGGGAGTTGAGCTTTTAACTGAGCAGCAATACCGGGATTTGCAAAAAATGGGTCCTTTTGATACCAAGACCTCAAGCTGGCTAAAAACCCCTGAAAACATCCGGGATCTTGGAGGGGCAATTTTTGGCGATTATAGATATGGAACCGTCTTTATATATCACAATGGCGCTCAATCCTATTACGCGGGGAGAGCGTTTCGAGGGTCTCTACTTGTCTGATTTCCACCTCACCGCTGCTTAAATATCTCCAAAAGCCAACAGTTAATAGCCAAAAGCCATATTGTAATAATACGCGTTGGAAAGACAGACTTTCCCGTTTAAAAGAGTAATTTAATGAGACCAAAATCGACTGTATGAGACGGCCCGCCTATGTACTGATCCTATTCTTTTTTTTCTGCACTTTATATACAAATCCAGGAAATGCACAGGGCAGTCTTTTAAAGGACATCGCGCCAGTTGGAAATTTTGCAGCAAGTAATCCATCTCAATTTGTTTATCTGAATGGTTATACATTTTTCGTAGCTACTGATGGCTGGAGGGGATATGAATTGTGGAAGACAGATGGAACCGATGCCGGCACAGTCATGGTTAAAGACATAAATCCATGCAACACGAATGCTATTAAAGCGATGATGGTATTTAATGGTGCACTTTATTTTTTCGCTGATGATTGTATTAATGGTACTGAACTATGGAAAAGTGATGGTACTGAATTGGGAACCGTGATGGTAAAAGATATAAATCCGGGAAATGCTCCATCGATCGAAAACGCTTCCAAAATTTTCAACCTGAATGGAACATTGTATTTCTCCGCTAAAACTGCAGCAGCAGGGTATGAATTATGGAAAAGTGATGGAACAACTGCAGGAACCGTGATGGTAAAAGATATATTTCCTGGTACAGGGACTTCGAATCCACAGGAAATGACATACATAAATGGGTCTATTTATTTCTGTGCTAATGATGGTGCAACTGGTATTGAATTTTGGAAGTCAGATGGCACTGAAACTGGTACAGTCAGGGTGATGGATATTTATCCGGGAGCAAACAGTTCACAGGCCAGGGATTTTGTTGACTTGAACGGAACAATAATTTTTGCAGCATTTAACAACACCTATGGCTGGGAAGTTTGGAAATCAGATGGTACAACTGCAGGAACTGTTTTGGTTCATGATGTGATAGCATCAGGAAGTTTAGATCCCTATGATTTTAAAGTGATAAATGGTGTTGCTGTGTTTGGGGCTAGAACCGCTGCAGCAGGAATTGAATTATGGAGAACAGATGGTACTGCAGCAGGTACATATTTAGTACGGGATATTTATGCTGGTACGACGAATAGTTTGCCTCGTAATTTTATCGAGATGAACGGCTTCGTGTATTTCTATGCAGAGGATACACGCAGTACCGAACTTTGGAAAACAGATGGAACAACTGCAGGGACACAAATTGTAAAAGATATTTGTCCTGGCCCCGTACCCGGTACCACTGGTGGAGAAC
>CAZCKF010000073.1:0-2220 GCA_964499155.1 uncultured Chitinophagaceae bacterium | reverse complement strand
ACTCATTAAAATAAATAACACACTATATTTTCTGGGTTCCGATCATTGCACCAGTACAATTGGATCAACCCGGTATGATTTATGGAAATCTGATGGAACAAGTGCAGGTACAGTTCAGGTAAAAGCAATTTCAACTCCAGTTCTGGAAACCCATCTATCCAACTGTAACGGTAACGTGTATTTTGCTGCTACGGATGCTGTGTATGGAATAGAAGCGTGGAGAAGTGATGGTACGCAGGCAAATACTTCAATGATAAAAAACATGAATGCAATTGGGAGCTCCAATCCTGCAAGATTTTGGGCTGCTAATAACCTTTTGTTTTTTAGTGCCACCACAGTTACTTCCGGTTCTGCTCTACCCCGCAACTTATGGAAAACAGATGGTACAACTGCGGGTACAGTATTGGTTAAAGAGACCCCCGGTCCATTCGGTATAAATGCATTTTATAAAAGCGATTTGAATGATCGACTTATTTTTTACGGTGATGATTATTATGTATCAAGTGATGAAATTTGGATAAGCGATGGTACTACTGCCGGAACTACAATTTTAAAGGATATTTCTCCGGGTCTTGGGGGTTCATCTCCAACAAATTTGACACGATCAGGGAACTATGTTTATTTCAGTGCATATAATGCTACATACGGAAGGGAATTATGGAAAACAGATGGAACGGAGGCTGGCACTGAACTAGTAAAAGATATTTTTACGTTCAGTGCAGGAAGTAATGAATCTGACCCGCGAAATTTAACTGATGTGAATGGAGTTCTTTATTTCAGTGCTGAATATGGATTTGGTAATACAGGCATATATAAAACAGATGGTACTGATGCAGGAACAATTTTCTTAAAAGGATTTTATGGTGAATCTTACGTTGCTCGGGAATTTACCCCGCATAATAACCTGATGTTTTTTACAGAAGATGATGTGGATGATTTTTGGAAAACAGATGGAACAGTTGCAGGCACTGTACTCGTTCATCCATTCCAGACAGTAGGTGAAATTGCCAGCATCAATGGAATGCTGTATCTCAGTGCACAGTCAACATCCCCAAATGGAATAGAGTTATGGATCAGTGATGGAACAACTTCAGGTACTGTTTTGCTAAAAGATATTAATCCAACTGGGAATTCAAGTCCAGCCGGTTTTTTTGAATTAAATGGCAAGGCCATTTTCAGAGCGAGCGATGGTACCAATGGATCTGAATTATGGATTTCAGATGGAACGACAGCCGGCACAGTGATGCTTAAAAACATTAATCCAACTGGTGATTCTCAACCACTGGATTTTGTAAATGTAAATGGTGAATTATATTTCACTGCAAATGATGGTATCAATGGCCGTGAACTTTGGAAAACCGATGGAACAACAAGCGGTACACAATTAGTTTATAATGTGGATGATGTTTTGGTGCAAAGCAGTAATCCACAGAATTTATATTCATTTAATAACTGCGTTTATTTTTCTGCAACAGGGAGAGAAGGATTGGAAATTTATAAATATGGTCCATGCCCATTGCAAAAGTTAGCAGATGGAAAATTAAGTCGCACACTTCATGTTAATAATGACAGTCGCTTCCAGGACCTCAGTGTTTGTTCCGTCATTGCTGATGTGGTTCCAAATGGTTCAATCCCGGTCAGCGGTACAGTAACCGGAACAGTCTGGGTTGAAAACACATTACCATTTACTTTGAATTACCCTTACGTCGCAAGGCATTATGAGATTACACCATGGAATAATGCAAGTACTTCAACAGGAAGAGTTACACTATTTTTTAAGCAATCTGAATTTGATCAGTTTAATGCAGATCCGGCAACTTTGCTTGACTTACCAATAAGTGCAGCGGATGCAACAGGCATTTCAAACCTTAGAGTAATTAAATATGCTGGCAGTAGCAGTAACGGAACTGGTTTACCTGAAAGTTATTCAAGCGAGAGACAGGTAATTAATCCAGATGATGCATCGATCGTTTGGAATGCAACAGAAAATAGGTGGGAAGTCAGCTTTGATGTAACAGGTTTCAGCGGATTTATTATTCAAACTGCATTTGCTGCATTGCCTGTGAAACTGGTTTCATTCACAGGCTCGTTAAATAATGAAAATAAAGCGATGCTTGAATGGCACGTTGTTGAGCAGTCGGGTATCAGCAGTTACACCGTTGAAAAAAGTGTTGACGGAATTAATTTCAATGAAATTGGTAAGGTTACTGCAAATAACGC
>CAZCKF010000072.1:0-10734 GCA_964499155.1 uncultured Chitinophagaceae bacterium | reverse complement strand
GTGTGTAACGGCCTTGATGATGATTGCGACGGCATAATTGATGAGGGGTTTTTAGTCACGTATTACCAAGATGCAGACAATGATGGCTATGGAAATAATAGTATAAGTATAGCGAGTTGCTCGCCAGTTGCGAACTATGTGATGAATAATCTGGATTGTGACGATTCAAAAAGCTCAGTATTTCCGGGAGCACTTGAAGTTTGTGATGGTACCGATAATAATTGTGATGGAGCGGTTGACGAAGGGTTATTAAATACTTATTATCAGGATGCAGATAACGATGGATATGGGAATGATCAAATCATCGTATTTGCCTGTACAGTTCCTTTTGGGTATGTTTCCAATAATACGGATTGCGACGATACCAGAAGCTCTGTATTTCCGGGAGCTCTTGAAGTTTGTGATGGCTTGGATAACAACTGTAATAACTATGTAGATGAGATCGGACAACAAACATTTTACCGAGACAATGACAATGATGGATATGGAAATATCGAAATCAGTATTCAAGCTTGTAATGCACCAGCAGGATATGTGTCCAATAGTTCCGATTGCGATGATAGCCGTCAAAATATACATCCTGGTGCCGCTGAAATTTGCGATGGGTTTGATAACAATTGCAATGGTGTCATTGACGAAGGCGTATTAACAACATTCTATCAAGATGCAGACAATGACGGATATGGTAATAATGCTGTATCAGTTCTTGCTTGTTCTCAACCTCCAAACTATGTGCCCAATAATAGTGACTGTAATGATACATCAAACTCAATTCACCCTTCATCTGAAGAAGTGTGTAACAGTATTGATGACAACTGTAATCAGCAAGTTGATGAAGTATGCCAAAACCTTCCGAGAATTACGATACTACCCGCCATTGTTATTGAAGGTAATTCCGGTACGCGGGATGCCGTATTTACATTATTGCTAAATACGCCGGTCTCGTTCAACGTTTCCGTAGACTTTCAAACTGTTTCGCAAACTGCAATAGCTCCTTTTGACTTCATACATAAGACAGGTGTTGTAACATTTCCAGTTAATACCAGAACTCAACAAATTCGTGTGCGCGTAGTTGGTGATCTCCTTAATGAAACGGTAGAGACATTCAGCGTGCAAATATCGAATCCTGTTAATGCCACCTTGCAGAACAATCAATCAGTTGGGATAATAATCAGCGAGGACCCCCAACCTTCTGTTCAAATTCATGATACGACATTTTACGAAGGCGACCTCAACCCACTGGTCAGAATTTCTCTTTCGACTATTAGTGGGCAGGAAGTACGTGTGAGAATGTCAACATCCAATGGATCTGCAGCGGCAATGTCGGACTATGGAGCGGTGAATACTGATGTCAGATTTCCTCCGGGCCAGGTATCTCAGTTTGTCAGAATTCAAATACCTCAGGATAATATTGTCGAAAACACAGAATTCTTTTATGCAAACCTCAACAATGCTGTGAATGCAAACTTAACTTCTGCAAGGAGGACAGCTAAAGTGACTATCGACGATGTTTTAACAACTAGATCGGTTTCGGCACACCCAGTATCGGAAATGTCGGTAGCGGAAGTGGCAATATATCCCAACCCCAGTTTCCAATCATTTCAGGTTCGATATAACCCTAAAACAACTGACGCAGCCACAATTAAAGTTGTTTCCGTCGATGGAAAGGTTATGTATGGCCCGGGTAAGATAGTTCCAGGACAAACAATAGAAATTGGATCTGAGTGGGTTGCAGGAATTTACGTATTTGAGCTGCTATTGCACGATACTCGAAAAACCTTTAAACTGGTGAAACAATAATTGGTAGAGTAATGAAATTCTTTGCTTTCCTCCTCACATGTGCTATCCCAGCTTATTGTTGTTCGCAGCAATGGCTGGACTCGGCAAAAACAGCCGGCACGAATTTTCAAAAAATAGAAAAATTGTTTGAGCAGGAGGACCTGCCTGGGAATCCGAATTTCAACACTAAACAATTCCAGCGTTGGAAATTTTTTTGGCGGTTGCGACTTGATTCGAATGGAAATCTTCGAAACCCGGTTTCCGATATTGAAGCTGTAAACAAGTTTAACTCAGAACATACAAACCAGCGATTGACTAATGTTGCCAATGCCAATTGGCAACCTGCTGGTCCTGTGTCTTCAGCGGGTGGGGTTTTCGGAATTGGCAGAATCAATTGCATTGGTTTTCATCCATTAGACACAAACATTTTTTATGTAGGTAGCGCCACCGGAGGGATTTGGAAAACGGTTGATGGTGGTAATTCTTATCATGATCTTACCAGTAACATAGGTCCACTTACATTGACTTCAATTGCTGTTTCACCTGCAAACTCAAATCTTGTGTTTGTAGGTGGGTCAGGTCCGCAGAACTTGTATAAAAGTATTGACGGAGGTTTATCATGGACGGGTATTAATTCAATTCCATTTGTGCACAACATTATAGTGGACCCAAACTCCACCAACCTTGTAATTGTTGCTACATCAAATGGAGTTTACCGGTCTACAAATGGCGGCGCTAACTTTGTAAATGTTTTGTCAATTTCAGGAGAAGTTCAGTTAAAGTTTAAGCCTGGTGATTTCAATACGCAATTTGTCACGGTTAGTTCCGGAATGGATTTAAGAATTTACCGATCGACAAATGCGGGTTTAAATTGGAATCTTGTGCAAACTTTTTTAAATGGTGGTCAGAGACCCCGGATGGCAGTTTGTAATTCTTCGCCAAATCTCGTTGAAATAGCAACTTGTAACAGTTCGTGGGGGCTCTATGGTATTTATCGTTCTACAGATGGTGGACTTTCTTATCATCTTTATTTCACTGCCACACCTGCCACAAATTTTTTAAGTTATGATGCATTTCCCTCGTCACCAGGAGGAATCGGTTATTATGCTTTCGCCTATGCAATAAACCCGATAAATGAAAATGAAAAGTACATAACCAGTTTGAACACCTGGCGGACGCAAGACAACGGTACCTCCTGGCAATTACGGACTCACTGGTGTTGTCCGCCACCGGGAATACAGGCTGTTCACGCAGATAATCATTTTTTGGGTTTTCAGCCGGGCTCAAATAAACTCTTTGTCACTAACGATGGAGGAATTTATCAAACCTACAATGGCAATTCGTGGCTTGATAAAACCAACGGAATGGATATCACCCAGATATACCATGTGATTCCTCCTCCGCCGAGCTATAATAATGTTTTTAACAAATTTTCTTTGATTGGAACACAGGATAATGGTGCGAAAATGCACAAGCCCCTATCTGGTTCATGGTTGGAAGTGAGTGGCGGTGATGCGTTCGCTGGGGAAATAGATTACAATGATACTTTGGTATATTATTCCTCGATCGGAGGAGGTACCATTCTCAGACACATCAACGGTACCGTTTCCAATATTGCAGCAAACATTCCCGGTGGAATGCCTCCCGGAGACTTTTCTACGAATTTTTCAATGAACCCGAGGAGGTCCCGGACTTTACTTGCCCTGTATCAGGATCTATATAGAACATATGATCGTGGAAATACATGGCAAAAAATCACAACTAATATTTTTAATGGCCAATTTATTGTCAAACTATTGGTATCGCCAGCAGACACAAATGTATATGTGATCAACAACGGAAATTTTTTTATGCGTAGTACGAACGGTGGCCAAACATGGACAAACATCAAAGCAAATCTTCCCGTTAGTGGAGGTATTAGAGATTTTACAGTTCATCCAACCGATCCGAATAAATTATATGCAATAGTTCATAATACCTCGAACAATGCAATTTGGGTTTCGTCAAATGGAGGACAAACCTGGACCAATATTTCTTATAACCTTCCCTCGATCTTATTCAATTTCATAGTAGTTGCTCAGGGAACTGATGATGACTTGTACATTAATGGAGATTTTGGTGTTTTTTATAGAAATAATTCCATGGCATTTTGGATTCCCTACAACACGAATCTTCCAGTAACGTATTTAAATCAACTTAAGATCAGTTACCCTGAAAACATGCTTTTGCTTGCTACATTCGGCAGGGGCATGTGGAAATCTCCTTTGCAAAATTCACCGGTGCAACTGAAAGGCGGAGCCGTTGAAATTTTGAATGGATCAAACTTCAATCCCTCTGATATAATTCAGATTCGATTTGCATTTAACCGATTCTATTTTAATTATAACAACAACTTCCGGGTTGAATTGAGTGATTCAGCTGGTAGCTTTGTCACGCCGAATGTAATTAGTACAATTTCATCAGTTAATAACTCTGTAATTGCAAGCGTCGCTTTACCTTCTTCAATGCGATGTGGAAATACGTTCAGAATACGAGTGGTTGCAGATCAAACAGCAGATACCACAACAGTTTCAAATCCATTCATTGTTGGTCAGGTGCTTCCACAACCAACCATTACAGCAGCCGAAGACACAATTTGTACAGGAACTAATTCCGAATTGACCGCTCACGGAACAGGAAATATTTATCGGTGGTTTCGAAATTCCAATCAAATAGCCAATGCCACGACAAACACAATATCAATAATTGATAGTGCTCATTACGCAGTGGAAGTTCAGAACGCAACAGGATGTTACAGAAGATCGAATTCATTCAAAGCCACGTTACTCGCAGTCCCAGCGACCCCCACCATTTCTTCATCCGGTAATATCTTGACTTCTTCTGCTTCTACCGGGAATCAATGGTTTTTAAATGGTGTAATTATACCGGGTGCAACAGGTAGTCAAATCACGGCTACTGTATCTGGCCAATATACTGTGCAGGTAATACAACTCGGCTGTTCATCAACATCATTGCCTTTCTCTTTTGTTGTTACTGGTATTGTTGAACCAACTTGGGCAAATTATATCAGATTACAGCCGAATCCTACATCACTTAAACTGTTCCTGCTTAACCCTGGATCATACAAATTAGAAATTACAATATCGGACATTCTAGGAAGGCAGCTAAAAACGCAATTTATCCAAAGTCAGAAAAATGAGATTGACATTTCAAAATTGTCTGCTGGCATTTATATTTTTCGAATGGTGAACCTTACTTCAAAAGAAAAAATTCACAGGGTCATTGTAAAGTTGTAAAAAAGTTTCCCACACGAACTTTGTAAATACTTGAATTTCAAAAACTTTAGACAGTAATACTTTCCATCTTTACGACCATCTCAAAATAAGGCATCGAAAACAGGCATGTAAAACAAATACCTGATGTGATGCATTAAAGCTTTGTTTTAGGTAATTTCAGAAATACGAAATCCGATTTATCTAAACAAATTGCTATGAAAATCACAACTGAACACAATGAACGCATTGCAAGAATGACCTTTTCATCGGTGTACCCGATGTATGTGCAAAAAGTGGAGAAGAAGGGGCGAACAAAGGAAGAACTGCATCAGGTGATCAAATGGCTAACTGGTTTTGATGATAAGAAGTTGAAAGAGTTGATTGATGAAAAAGTTACGTTTGAAACATTTTTTAAAAAGGCTACATTAAATCCGAATGCTCATCTGATAACCGGAATGATCTGCGGATATCGTATTGAGGAAATCGAAGAGCCGTTAACAAAGCAGGTACGGTATCTCGACAAGCTGATCGATGAATTGGCGAAGGGTCGTAAGATGGACAAAATTCTTCGTGCTGGTTGATGTCATTTGCGAATGATTGAAATAATTTTTTATTTTATAGATTATGACCGACCACCCAAAACCACTACCGAAGTGGATACTTATCGTATCCGGACTTTTTGCCCTTCTTGAATTAATGGTAAGTGTCATGCTTATCACCTCACCTGAATCTGCTGTTGAAACAGTCGACCTGAATGCAAAAGGCGTTGACTATTTAATTTATATGTGGGCTGCCCGGCAATTTGCGCTGGGTTTTATTTTCGGCTTTGCGACCTTTAAAAAATCAAGGCCAATGCTGACACTCGCATATATCTTCTTTCTGGTAATGATTTGTTGATTGGCATTTGCCAGGAGAACAATTCGCTCATCATTGCAGCTTTGGTAATGGCAATTATTTCTGCAGCCATGTTATATGTTATCAATAAGAGAAAGTAAGATGTCCTTTAGTGCTGGATTTATGTACTAACTGGTCAAATTAAAATGTTGATTGCGAATTTTCCATAAATTAGAAAACTTAAATAGAGATTAAATGAAGAATTTACTTTTTGCGCTTCTGCTGACATTTTTAATTCCATCCATTGTTTTTGCGCAAGAAAAAGAGAAGCAATTAACTTCAAAAAAAGTAAAATTTCTCGTGCACATAACCCATGGACCGGAAAATCCAACCAGGGCCGCATTAGGGTTTTTAGTTGCGAGAACGGCGATAGAGGATGGACATTCAGTCACACTTTTTCTAGCAGGCGATGGAGTCAGGCTTTTACAGGATTCTGTACTAAACAATCTGATGGGTGTTGGTACAGGTAAATTGCGTGAACACTACGAAGTGATTGTAAAGGGGAATGGAAAATTTTATTTATCGGGTAATTCAAGTAAAGCAAGAGGACTAACACAAGCAGATTTGATGGGGAAACCAGCAGAGTTTGCGTTACCAAGCGTGCTGGTTCGGTTGTCGGTTGAAAGTGATAGAATGTTTACATACTAATTTGATTTTGGGATTATTGAATTGACCAGTAATTCAACAAGGGAAATATCCAATCCAATATCCAATGCTCCCGCCTTCGCTATTCTATGGCGGGCAAAGCAATGTCCAATGCTTCGTAGAAAACACTTTTAAATATCCAGGAGCCACTCGCTCCAAAAGACTACATCGTACATCGTACATCTAACATCGTACATGATCCTTACCTTCGGGCCATGACTCGGAAAGAAAAATTTCTCCTCCTTCTTCTGTCGTCAATCAATTTCACGCACATCCTTGACTTCATGATCATGATGCCGTTGGGTAATTACCTGATGTCATTCTTCGGTATCACAACACAACAGTTCGCGATTCTGGTTTCCGCTTATTCTTACAGTGCATTTGCAAGTGGCATTATCGCTGCCTTTGTTGTAGATAATTTCGACAGGAAGAAAGTGTTGTTGTTTGGTTACATTGGTTTTATCGTAGGCACATTGCTTTGCGGGTTTGCTCCAACATTTAATTTATTGATCGGTGCACGTATTATGGCTGGATTGTTTGGCGGATTGATCGGTGCCCAGGTGCTGGCGATTGTTGCGGATAATTTTCCTTATGAAAAAAGAGGACGCGCAATGGGCTATCTCATGGCTTCATTTTCTGTATCATCCGTTATTGGTGTACCATTCAGTTTGTATCTCTCCAATATATTTTCATGGCATGCTCCTTTCATCCTGGTGGGAGTTATGGGAATTGTGATCGTTCCGCTTGTGATCCGTTTCCTCCCGAAAATGAATCTGCATTTGAAAGCAAAACAGCGACTGCGAATCATGCAGACTCTTTCTGCTGTGTTTAATAATCCGGCAAGTCTCACAGCACTTGGCCTGGCTGGATTGCTGATGCTTGGTCATTTTATCATCATTCCCTTTCTGAATCCATTTATGGAATTCAATGTTGGATTTACGCGCGAACAAATTCCACTAATTTATATTGTCGGAGGCGGTGTGACATTGATCAGCGCACCCATATTTGGAAAATTGAGTGACCGGTATGGCAAATTGAAAATCTACCTGATCACATCAATTCTTACTTTACCATTTATATTCATGATCACCAATATGCCAGCGGTGCCGTTTTATTATGTTCTTGTTGCAACGGGTCTCTGGTTTATTGTTTCAAATGGCAGGTCTATTGCCGCACAGGCAATGATCAGCAATGCGGTTGAACCTGCAAATCGTGGAAGCTTTATGAGCTTCAACTCTTCGCTCACTCAATTGTTTATCGGTACTGGTTCATTTCTTGCAGGACTTATTGTTTCAAATGATGCAAACAAAGTGATCCACAATTATCCTCTTTCAGGTTATGTGAGTATTGCCATTCTTATTATCTGCATTTTTATTGGTGTGCAGCTTAACAGGCAGTTGAACAGATCCTTAAAAACTAATGAGGAGATCACTTTACCACCCGGTACACCGGGTATCGCAGATGCGCCGGTTCAAAATACGGAGATTGCTGGTAAATAAAATTCAATTGTGCCCTGCCGTTAGCTGCGAAAGTTGAATCTGAAGCCCTGCGTTGATCAAGTTTAGTTTTTAGATCCGGGTTTTGTTGCAAAAGTTCTGCAGCCGTTTCTTCAAAAACATAATGAGAAAATCCTTCTTTCTGATCGAGGATTGTATCAAAAAAATTCCAGGTGAAATATGAATCTTCAGCCCTTGGTTCAAGTACTTCGATCAGGAACCTGTTTGCTTCCTGGTTCATTGGAATAAAATAATCACCTTTCGAAAATTCCATCGATACCGTGATCTTACTTACATCCACCCCTGTATTTAAATGATGCCCTTCATAGGGACGATTGGAAGACTGGTACCGGTCGATACGATAGTACTCAACCGTTATAAAAGTGTCCTTCGTCATTCTCTGCATCCGCACATTATTCAATCTCAACAATTCAATCACTCTCCACCATAAAAAGGAACGTTGACAGTAAATGGTTGTGATCTATCATAAAACAATCGAGGAAGACCACTTACCATGCTTGGTTTTCGACCACTTTTATATCCGCGGAATTCAATGGTGCTTTTACGGGATGAGTCAATTTTCCAATCTAATGGAAACAAGGATTTTGTTTTCACTTCCGATTTTGCATTGCTACTCAACCGCGCAATCATTGCATTATTTGAATGTGTGAATTCAATAAAACTTTTCATCAATGCATACGTCGCTTCCACTCGCTGTTTATATGGTTTCAGCATATGAGTTTCCGGTACAAAGGCGAATGTGTTCCAGAGTGATGCATATCCACTGCCGTAACGTGGACTATCCCAGAATTCTGTCCAGCCTGATTCCGGTGTATCACGAAAAGAATTGACATAGGGAACAAGGTGATAGCCTTTGCTTTTCATCAAAGAATAAATGCCCGGTTCAAAATTCGTATTCATGAATTCACCCATCGCACCACCGAGCCTGTTGTGTTGCGAAGCAATCAGCGTCATCACATGCTGGTAATCCGCACCATTGCTCACATGATTATCGACAAATACATCCGGGTCAACAAGGTGAAAGATCTGAACAAAAGCTCTTGCATCACGTGTATCGTTTTTTATAAAATCACGATTGAGGTCATAATTCTGCGAGTTACCACGAAATCCAAATTCTGCAGGCCCATTTTGATCCACGCGATAATTCGGACTACGGTTCAATGCACCACCGATATTGTACACCGGTATGAATGCAAGCACTATATCATCTGGTAAAGAAACTTTTCCTTTAACAATATCTCTCACAAGAAGCATGCTCGCATCAATACCATCTGGCTCACCAGGGTGAATGCCATTGTTAAAAAGGATGCGGCGTTTATTTCTCTTTTTAATGGATTCGAAATTATAATCTCCATTATTACTCACCACAACAAGATGTAACGGAAACCCTGCATCAGTCATTCCCATAGTCAGCATTTTCACCTTACCGGATTGTTGATCGAGTTTTTGCCACCATGCAATTGCTTGTTGATATGTTGGAGTTCGTTCGCCTCCTGATTGTTCGAAGATTGTCGTTTGTGAAAACGCAGGCGCAAAGAGTAAGAAAGCGAAAATGAAAAAGATAAGTTTCATTTAGGGAAATTAAGGAAATCCTATGGGGAGGTGGAAAATTGGGGGAAGGTGAGTGGTGAGTAGTGAGTGGTGAGTCGTGAGTGGTGAGTGGTGAGTCGTGACACTCTAATCGTTGAAGAAATTACAAGATCATTCAATAATTGTTTCGAATTTCTCCAATTGGTGGCGGAATAATTAGCGTTAATTAGCTATAATTCGCGTCCATTAGCGTAAAGAATTAGCGTTAATTAGCTATAATTAGTGTCCATTAGCGTTTAAAAAAAAGTCCCGCCTCTCAGCAGGACAAAAAAAAATATCTTGAATTAATTACTTCGTCAAATTGTTGATCCTCTTTGCAAGCTTCCCTTTCAGATTGCTGGCCTTATTCTTATGAATGATCCCCTGCTTGGCAAGTTTATCAATCATGGATGCTACTTCAGGAAGTTTTTCACCGGCAGCAGCTTTTTCAGTCACTTCTCTTAATTCCCGAACAGCATTACGGGTTGTCTTACCGTAATAGCGGTTTTTTTCACGTCTTTTCGTTGCCTGGCGTACGTCTTTCTTTGTTGCTTTATGATTTGCCATGTATCTGCTATTTGTCCCTTTTTCCGGGACGGCAAAGTTAAGGGTATTTCAGGTAAAATATGGCTGCTCAAACATGAGTTTTTGTCGCAAAACCCATTCAATTTCCTTGAAAAGCAGGGGCTTTGACACTCACAGGATTGGCTTATATCAACGATATTTGTGACCCACCGCTGGAGAACCCAAAAAAATGAAAGATTTTTCCTATATAACTCATTCTCATCCATCATATATCGAAGGGCTTTATAAAGATTTTGTAAAAGACCCGCAAAGCATTGATCCTGAACTTCGCAAGTTTTTTGAAGGTTTCGATTTTGCCCTGAATTTTGGTAATGGCCACAGGGCAGAGACTGCTGTACAGGCACCTTCAGAAGGAACACCGGTTGCTGCATCCAATCTTCAAAAAGAATTTGCTGTTTATAACCTGATCCTTTCCTATCGAAAAAAAGGTCATTTGATCGCAAAGACGAATCCGATCCGGGAAAGAAAGG
>CAZCKF010000071.1:0-10764 GCA_964499155.1 uncultured Chitinophagaceae bacterium | reverse complement strand
AACGCTACCAGTTTGATAAGGCAATTAATGATATAGCAGGATGGAAAGCTTTAAAAGGCGGTGAAGTAACTGAAAATGAAAAAACCATCCTCAGGTATATCTTTGAAAATTACTGACGAAAACACCTGCATGAAAAGAAAACAGATTGCCGCTGCAAACTGGAAAATGAATCTTACATATCAGCAAGCGGAAAAATTAATAGACGAAGTCTTCGAAGCCGACATAAAACTCGATGATCATCAATATGTACTTTTTGCAGTGCCATTTCCATATCTCATCATGGCCAACAGTGAAGTAGCCGAAGAAAAAAACTATTATTCCTGTGCACAAAATTGTCACCATGAAAAATCTGGTGCTTATACAGGAGAGATCAGCGCAGAAATGATCCACTCGATCAATACCAAGTACTGTATTCTCGGGCACAGTGAAAGAAGAGAGTATTTCAGAGAAGCGAATGCAGACATTGCTCGCAAACTTGATCTGTGTATTGAAAATTTTATTACGCCATTGTTTTGTTGCGGCGAACCATTGGAGATTCGAGAGAAGGGATCGCAGAATCAATACGTTGAACAACAATTGAAGGAATCACTTTTTCACCTGCCTGCAGAAAAAATTCGGGAAATCGTTATTGCGTATGAGCCAATTTGGGCTATTGGCACAGGTAAAACCGCAACTGCAGGCCAGGCGCAGGAAATGCATGCTCATATGCGAAATGTAATTAAAGATCAATATGGTGATGAAGTGGCTGCGGTGATTCCAATACTATATGGGGGAAGTGTAAAAGCAGGAAATGCCAAAGAAATATTCTCATCACCCGATGTTGATGGAGGGCTTGTTGGCGGAGCATCTCTTATTGCACAAGATTTTGTGCAGATCATACGTTCATTAAAATAAAACCACATTTCTTCCCAGTACCATATCGTTGTAACCCAGCGTGACCATTTATTGCTGCGCTTTTTAAAGATCAGGGTCATTATTAACGGTCATGATATTTATCCGTTAAAAGACAACAAAAAGATTGTGATTGAGATTCCAAAGAATAATTCAAAAATTGTCGTTACCGACGGTTTTCATATTACCAAGCCGCTGGAGGTTGTATTCCATCATATTCATACTTATTATTTCAGTATTGTCTGTGCCATCAGCGATTTTCAATTGATAGCAGGAATATTGATGATGGTCTTTTGTGCCACATTCGGCATCATGGGAAATTATATCATACTCAAATTGCTCTGTTTCTTTCCCATATTTTATTTTTTGTTTTTGTATTACGTCAACCGCCATGAATTTATTCAGCTCAAGGCGGGATAGAAATTACTTTACCTGATCGATGTCATTTAATTTATCCACGTTCAGAATTGTTGCGTTGGTGTGTTTGTCAGGGTGATACATATCCTTAAAAGAAGCATTGAACATTAATTCATCACCGGTGTATGATGTACGTGCAACAACTGTTTTAGCAAATGATTCATCAAAAGCTGTAATATGAACGATGATTTCAATTTTGTGTGATTTAAAATCATCAATGGAAAAGCCATGTAAAGGACTTTTTTCATCCATAAAATGAACAAGTGTCCAGTTCATAGCAAGTGCATTAATTTTATCTACCTCAAGAGGAAGCTGGAAGAAAAGGTTTTTCAATTTCCCATTTTCATTTATCCGCAAAGCAGCTATAACCGATGCTTCTGCATTGGTAAGATGATTGTTCTTATAAGATACCAGTTGGATCATTAAAGCTTCTCCATTTTTATATGGAGAGATGAGTGCATTTTTGCTGAATCGGATAAATGCCTGTGGTTTGGAAAACCTGGCATAAAACAACCCACTTGCAATGGCAAAACCCAATAGCCCTACAAAGGCTTCAAATGCTGCGACAGCAGATGCTGTAGCATTTCCAGGACTCACAAAACCATAACCAACTGTAGTAAATGTATCTGCACTGAAAAAAAATGCCTGTGTGAAATCTTTCCATAAACCCTGGTCATTTGCACCAGCAAGGCTTTCAATACCGATCGCCATATAAATGAATGCAAAAAAAGTATTGATCAAAATGTAGGATGCGAAAAGAACAAAGATAAATTTCCAAGTACTCATGGTAAGCATGGTATGAAACCAGCTTTGCGATTCAAACAAACCAACACCTTTTTTTATAATGTTGATCCTGCCGTCTCTTCGATAATACCTTCCACCATAAGATTCACCACTTTTTCCAAATCCCGTGGTTTGATCTTCCTTATGTTTTTCAAAAGACTTCATCCTGTTAAAAGTACAACTACAATTGTTTTTAATGTCCAAATAACAATGTTCATTAGTATTGGGATGATTAATTTGAGGTTAAGCTGTATTTGATGAACAGTAAAGAGAAATAAGAAACTGTCAAATTTTATAAATTTCAATGTGAATCATCAATTCGTATTTTAGCACATGCCGGGTAAAAGAATTTTATGGCTTGCTAGCTGGTATCCTTCCCGGATAGATCCTTTCAATGGTGACTTCATCCAGCGGCATGCGCGTGCTGCTTCTCTACTGCACGACATTCATGTAATTCATATTATTAAAGATGGCTCCCTGCCAATAGGTAAATCTGAACAGCACGTATTGATTAAGGAAGATGTAAAGGAAATTATTATCTATTACAATCCCGGCAATTCGAAATTAAGAAATGCTTTCATGTGGTACAGGCTGATGCGCACAGCCATAAAAGAAAATTTTCAACAATATAAAATCGCACATGCTGTGCACGTACATATTCCATGGAAAATGGGTCTGATCGGTAGATGGGCCAGCAAAAAATATAAAATCCCTCTGATTGTTTCTGAGCACTGGGGAATTTATAATGATATTGTTTCAGACCATTTCAACAATCAGTCTGCTTTCGTTAGAAATGAAATATTGAACACGATTAAAAAATCTCATCGATTACATTCTGTCAGCAGATTTTTAGGTGAGAAAATAAAGTCCTTAACCCGGGTTGATTATTTGCTCATTCCAAATGTTGTTGATACCAAATTATTTTTTCATCAACCAGGAACTGGATCAAAGCCTTTCACTTTTATTCACGTTTCAAATCTTGTTCCATTAAAAAATGTTGAAGGGATTATCAGCGCTGCGGCTATATTGAAAAAAAATAACCCATCACTTGAATTCATGTTAAAAATCATTGGTGGAAGATCACCGACGCTTGAAGAACTGGCAATAAAAAAGGGTCTGGAAAATATTGTTATTTTCCAAGGCATCATTCCATATCAAAAAGTGGCCGAAGAGATGCAACATGCGCAGGCTTTAATTCTATTTAGCGAAATGGAAAACGCACCCTGTGTTATTAGTGAAGCACATTGTTGCGGTATACCCGTAATAGCAACTAATGTTGGGGGAATCCCTGAAATGGTGAATGATAAAAATGGAGAATTGATAGATTCGGGCAATGAAAATGCGCTTGCAAGTAAAATGAAAGACATTTTGTTTAATTACGACCGGGTTAATCAAATCGAAATTGCAACAAATGCCTACAATTTGTATTCATATGAAGTTGTTTCAAATCAATTTGACAAATTGTATGAAAATTTATGAGAATCGTAAAATTACCATTGGGGAATCGTACAATTTCCCAATTACAAAAAACCTTCATATCTCATTGTAAACTCTTAGATTAAATCAATTTTTTATTTAACTTGCTCCTCGCAAAGCCACCAATAAATGAAAAACCCTTTCTACGCAGTCATTCTGACCGCATGTGCTATTACAATATTTATTTCCTGTAACCAAAATGAGTCTGGCGAAAAAGAAGAAGGCTACAATGGCCCAATGGAACGCGCCTTACTTGAAACACGTAAAACAAAAGATCCTGCATTAGGATATGTTCCGCATGACAGGTTGTGGAATGCACTTCGCTATACCGAACAAATGCGCTCGCAAAATAATTTCCGTACGATGTCAATTCTTTGGACGGAGCGCGGACCGATGTATGATAGTGTTGGACCAAGCAATGGTAATGGTCGTGGAGGTGGTCCAGGTACAACAGGTGGATATACAGCAGGAAGAATTCGAGCCATTCATATAGATGCAAATGATCCGACAGGAAATACAGTTTGGACTGGCGGTGTTGCAGGTGGTTTGTGGAAGACAACAAATTTTTTAAGTGCTACACCAACGTGGGTACCAATCGATGATTTCTTCCCCAATCTTGCCGTCACTTCAATTTGCCAGGATCCAACCAATTCAAACATTATGTATTTCTCAACAGGGGAAGCAAATTATAATGTTGATGCTGTATTTGGTCAGGGTGTTTGGAAATCAGTTGACAATGGTGCAACCTGGGTATGGCTGCCGACAACTGTTGCATTTACCCGGATTTTTAAAATCAGGTGTGATGCAGCAGGAAATGTTTACCTGGCAACAGGTGATCATGGATTAAGGAGATCAACAGATGGCGGTGCTAACTGGACCAATATCACGCCTTCAGGTGTTCAACCAAATTGTACAGATATAGAATTTGCAGCTTCAGGAAGATTGCATGCAAGCTTTCAATTTTTCTTTGCTAATTCAGCGTACCGGTACACTGATATTCCAGCTACCGTAACTTCTGCTGGTTGGACGAGTATGTCGAGTGGATTGGTTACGACCAACGCAATGCGATTGGAACTTGCAGTGAAAGGTGATACTGTGCTTGCAGCACCGGTGAATCTTTCTTATCATGCTCGCGTTATTTATAAATCTGTAGATAATGGAGTCAACTGGACAAGACAAAATGCGGTTGATTATGGTACTGCTATATCAAATGGCCAGGGCTGGTACAATATTGCACTTGCGATGGATCCAGAGAATTCATCCAGAATGATTTTAAGTGGCCTCGACGCATATATATCAACCAACAACGGAAGTACAATGACGCGTATGACCAATTGGATCAGCGTACCTCCCTATGTTCACGCAGATCACCACGAATGTATATGGGTGATAGTGGGCACGCAATCGCGCATCATTATGGGAACTGACGGTGGTATTTTTTATTCGAATGATGGGGGAATGACCTTCGTTGATAAAAACTATGGTCTCGTAATCAAACAATTTTATTCAGTTGCAATACACCCAACGCTTACTAATTATTTATTAGGTGGTGCGCAGGATAATGGAAGTCACCAGCTCAGAAATCCTGGATTAAGTTATTCATTTGAAGTAACTGGTGGTGATGGTGCATTTGTTGCAATCGATCAAAATCAGCCACAATACCAATTTACCAGCTATGTATATAATCAGTATCGTCGTAGTACAAATGGTGGTACTACATGGTCGGCAGTGAACTTAAATCCTGCCACAGGACTTTTTATTAATCCATTCGATTATGATAATGTTGGCAACAGACTGTATAGCAGTAATTCAACAGGTGGTAACGGAAGCGTGCTGAGATGGAATGATCCGCAAACAGGAAATTCAACAGTAACCTTTCCTATCGCTGCTTTAGCTGGTAATGATGTCAGTGCTGTTACAGTTTCTCCTCACACTGTGAATCGCGTTTATTTTGGCGGTCATGCAGGTGGTATTGTTCGATTGGACAATGCAAACTCAGTTACTAGTGCAGATGTGGATGCAAATGTTATTGATCTTACCATTCCCAATTTCAGTGGTGGTTATATCAGCAACATTGCAGTAGGATCAACCGATAATCACCTCATGGTTACATTTTCAAATTATGGATTCAGCAGCATCTGGTATTCATCAGATGGTGGATCTAACTGGAGTGAAATAGAAGGTAATCTTCCTGATATGCCTGTACGTTGGGCAGTATTTATGCCAGGCGATGATGACAAGGCTGTGATAGCAACAGAAGCCGGAGTTTACACCACAACAAATATCAATGGTGTTTCCACATTGTGGTTGCCCAGTCCCGGGTTTCCAATTGTACGAACGGATATGTTGAAAGTGCGGGCATCTGATAATACGATTGTTGCAGCCACGCATGGTCGTGGAATGTTTACCGGAAATATTCTTGCAATTCTTCCTATCAGAAGTGTAACACTCCAGGGAAGCCTCGATGCTTCAAATCGTGCTTCACTTACCTGGAAAACAATTGATGAAACATCAAATACAAAATATCATTTGCAATACAGTACGGATGGAGTAAGCTTTACTGAAATTGCACAATTGAAGCACGATGTAAAACAATTCAAACACGATCTGACTGCACCAACAGGTTATTACAGGATCATGGCAAGTGAGCCTAACCAGGCGCCTGTATTTTCAAATATTGTTGCAGTTCGTTCTGCAAAACCTGGTCGCGGTTTGCATGTTCGTGTACTTCCAAATCCTGTTCGTACATCAGCAAACTTTATTATCAGCAGTTCAACAGCAGGCGCTTATTCATGGGAAATCTTTAACCTGTCTGGACAAACAGTTCGTTCCGGAAAAGGATCACTCACATCAGGGGGCAGTGAAAACATTGCTGTAAATACCAATCAATTACCTGCAGGCATGTACAGAATCAGAACACTTCAAAATGGTGAGACTAATGTGACAGCATTTATGAAGCAGTGATTTTAATAAAAATAATTATGTAGAGACCCGTTCGAAAGAGCGGGTTTTTTTTGTGATAGGAGAATAGGATTGGTGAATTAATAGGAGAATAGGATTGGTGAAGGATTATAGGATGACAAAAAAAGAGACAGAATGAGACAGAGGGTTTACATCATATAATCCATAACCAATCCTGATTTTCTATTTCAAGAAGTGCACATCTTTAAAATCCTGGCTTAATCCTGATTAATTGCTGCGGCGCATTCGATGAACAAGTAGCAAAACAATTCCAACAAACGTCAATCCTGCGATGGTGGAAATCATGATGGTTCCAAGATTACGGCTGGGCTCGTCTTTGTAGCCATGATCGGCAATGAGCCAGGCGATGTAGAGAGCAAGTAAGCACTCTCCCAATACAATAAACCCGAGGGCGATTTTCCTTAGCATGTGGTTCTGGTTGGTGGCGAAGAGCTTGTTAAAGTAAAAAAGATTAATGTTATAAACAAATAGTATTACCTCAGTCAAATATGGCACTTGGTTAAATACCGCTTATTTTTCTGCTAAAGCTTGTAAACTAAGCCATTCAGACACCTCATCTTCCCTTTCAAAAGATTACCTTTGCCCACCTTTAAGCAGGAAGTAAGACCACATGAAGAATATCAGGAATTTTTGCATCATAGCACACATCGACCACGGCAAAAGCACCTTGGCTGACAGGCTTTTACAGGTTACCAATACGATCAGTGAACGGGATATGATGGACCAGGTGCTGGACGACATGGACCTTGAAAGAGAGAAAGGAATAACCATTAAAAGTCACGCGATACAGATCAATTATAAGTCACAGGCTGGGGAAGAATTCATTCTCAACCTGATCGACACTCCGGGTCACGTGGATTTCAGTTATGAAGTCAGCCGGGCTCTTGCGGCTTGCGAAGGTTGCCTTCTTTTGGTGGATGCTACCCAGGGAATTCAGGCCCAAACCATTTCAAACCTCTACCTGGCAATCGAAAACGACCTTGAAATCATCCCTGTCATCAATAAAATTGATATGGATGGAGCGATGATTGAGGAAGTAAAAGATCAGATCATAGAATTGATTGGTTGTAAACCCCAAGATATATTACTCGCGAGTGCAAGAACAGGACTTGGAGTTGATGCAATTCTTGAAGCGATTGTGGCGCGAATACCCGCACCGCAGGGTGATCAGAATGCTCCATTGCAAGCCCTGATCTTTGACAGTGTTTTTAATTCTTTTCGAGGGATCATTGTTTACTACAGGATCCTGAATGGAGAATTGAAAAAGGGAGACAAAGTAAAATTCGTTTCCACCGGACAAGAATATGATGCAGATGAAGTGGGTATCCTGAAGTTAAAAATGACTGAAAAGCCTGTTGTGTCCACCGGGGATGTTGGTTATATCATTACGGGGATAAAGAATGCAAAGGAAGTGAGGGTAGGAGATACCATAACGGTTGCTACCAATCCAAATCCTGAAATGATCCGCGGTTTTGTTGAGGTAAAGCCAATGGTTTTTGCCGGAATTTTCCCTGTAAATACAGATGATTTTGAAGAATTGAGGGAATGCATGGATAAACTGCAACTCAATGATGCTTCGCTTACATACGAACTTGAAACGTCACAGGCACTTGGTTTTGGTTTTCGTTGCGGATTTCTTGGTTTGCTTCACATGGAGATCATCCAGGAAAGATTGGAAAGAGAGTTTAACCAAACCGTAATCACAACAGTTCCCAACGTAAGTTTTGTTGCCTATACAACCAAGGGCGATAAGATCATTGTAAACAATCCAACTGAAATGCCTGATGCTGTAAAAACAGACAGGATTGAAGAACCTTTTATCAAGGCACAAATCATTACAAAGCCAGAATACATTGGCAACATTATGACTCTCTGCCTCGGTAAAAGGGGAATCCTCATCAATCAGAGTTACCTGACTACAACTCGTGTTGAGCTGATATTTGAAATGCCGCTGACAGAAATTGTATTTGATTTTTATGATAAGCTGAAGAGCCAAACGCGCGGTTATGCATCATTTGATTATCACCCCATCGGCTATCGTGATGCTGATATTGTAAAAATGGACATTCTTTTAAACAACGAGAAAGTGGATGCGCTGTCTGCACTTATACATCGTGGACGTGCACAGGATTTTGGAAGAAAACTTTGTGAAAAACTGAAAGAACTTTTACCTCGTCAGCAATTTCAGATTGCTATACAGGCTGCCATTGGAGCCAAGGTAATTGCGCGGGAAAATATTTCTGCCATGCGAAAAGATGTAACTGCTAAATGTTATGGTGGTGACATCAGCCGTAAGCGCAAACTTTTAGAGAAACAAAAAGAAGGTAAAAAGAGAATGAGGCAGATTGGTTCGGTTGAAGTTCCGCAAGAGGCATTCCTGGCAGTGTTGAAACTTGATGATTAGTCAATTTTCAAGATTTCAATGATTTCAAGATTCTTTAGATCGAACAGTCAATATATAATTGTAATACCTGTTTAATTGATCGGTCAATTTTTATTAGTTATTGACTGAGCAATTGTTCCCAGTTTGCCATGATTTTGTCCCTGGAAAACCGCTCCATCGACTGAATTGCGTTTTCACCCATCAGTTTTCTTTTCTCTTTATTATCAAGAACAGCGTTGATGCTCTTTACAAGTGAATCAACATCCTTGTTATTTGCAAGCATTCCATTTTTCTCGTGGTTAATAATATGCCTTGGACCTGTTTCACAATCAAAAGCAACACAGGGAAGACCATGTGACATAGCTTCAATAAGGGTCATGGGAAAACATTCGTGGCGTGATGTCATTACATATACGGAAGCATTTTTGTAAAAAGAACTTATTTCGCTGCTGACTGGTTGATGTACTTTGAGCTGTTCTCCAAAATATTTACTTGTTTCCAATTCCTTTTTCAATTCACCATTACCGACAATATCCCAATTGCAATCAGGATGTGACTTAAATATTTTATCTGCTGCTTTCAATAAATAATCAATGCCTTTTACATGCGTCAACCTTGCGACTGTCAATATGTTTTGGTTTTCACATTCACTTATTTGTTTTGTATCACAGGCATAATTTGGAATTACTGAAATATTATTGCTGACCTTCTCGAATTGTTTTTTTTCATCTGCATTCAGCGCGATAATGCCCGTGAGTTTGGGATAAGCGTACCTGAATAATTGGTTCCAGAAAAAATTGCGCTTGATTTCATGATAATGATGGTGTTCCCAGGAGTAAACAGGGATCTTTGTGTGAATGGATGCACTGATGGCAGCAATGGAAAATGGATATTCTGTGGTTATTAAAATACCGGGAGATACTCTTCTTACAACGCGCATCAGGGTATTTACATCACGCATCATGTTTACTTTTCGTGATATCACATTTCCTTCCCTCGTAATTCCAAATTCCAGCGGGATCAGCACTTTATTAATGGATGGATGGATTGAGTAAAAAGATTCATCACTTTTATCTGCTATTACAAGAGAAACCGGGTAGCCCATGTCAGCCAAAGCATTGGCCGTATTGCAGATCGCACGTTCTATACCGCCGGGCAGATCGAGTCGTGAACAAACAAAAGCGATATGTCGACGGTTACTCAATGGTTTGGTTTAAAAAGTTTCTTTGCGATTTGTCTTGCGGTATAATATAATTTTCGTGCCGGTGTTAAATACTGTTTTATGATTTCCTCATATGAAACCTGTGTTGCTGAATTATTTTTGATTGCAAATGCATAAGCATTCAGGCGATCTGCTGCCATTTCATCCGAATTGAAAACGATTTCAGTCATTTTCTTTGCATTCGTCCCCAGTTTATCCTTCATGCCTGGATTGTCATTTAATTGAATGATCGCCGATGCCAGAGCAACAGGATCGTTTGCAGGAACTATGATCGCGTCATGGTTATTGGTAAATAAATAACAGGCCCCCGTTGCTTTTGTCATGATGATTGGTCTCCCAAGTGAGGCAGCTTCAATGGACACATAGTTGAACGATTCCCATTGAGCAGGGATAACAACAATTCCAGACGATGCTATTCTTTGTTGCGTTTGTAAAAATGAGAGTTCGTTTTCCCAGATAAATTGCTTCATCCAAATTGTTGGATATTTTTTTATCAGGCTCATGGCCATTGACTGGTTTCGATCCGCTTTATATGTATCGGATCCAATCCTGTGTATTTTAATATCCTTATTTGCATCTGTATAAGTATCCTGATCATTATCCTTACATT
>CAZCKF010000070.1:4782-10800 GCA_964499155.1 uncultured Chitinophagaceae bacterium | reverse complement strand
CAGCACTTCTTCTGCATTGTCGTTTGAAGTGCCCATATAAAAGGAAAAATTTGCCAGTGATGTTGAAGCAGCTATTTCATATTTTTCTTCTAACAACTGGTGTGTAAATGCAGGCGGAACAGTATTCGGCATTTCCATGAAAGAAGTCACACCACCGGCAACTGCTGCCCGCGACTCTGAATTGATCGTTGCCTTGTGTGTTAAGCCGGGTTCGCGGAAATGAACCTGGTCATCAATGGCACCGGGTAAAAGATATTTCTGATATCCATTGATCTCACGGACATTCGCATCAGATTGAATGTTTTTATCAATTTTTTCAATTCTGCTCCCAGAGATCAATACATCTGTTGCTGTGATCCTTCCTTCGTTCACGATACGGATATCCTTAATCAGGTATTTTTGCATAATTTAAAATCACCAAATGCCGGCTGATGCAATTTATTAAAACCCTTGTAAGACTATTTTTTCTTTTTGTTCCGTGCCTTGCCATCTCTCAAACTACTTACCTGCCGCAGGGTGATAAAGCAAATATCCTCCTTGACAGGTTGGAAATACTCGGTCGTTCTGATTCGTTGTTGAATTTTTCCAAAACAAAACCATTTGCGCGAAAGCATATTGTCAATGCCGTCTTGAACCGGCTGAATAACGATTCTTCGAATATTTCACCAGTCGACCATTATAACATCGCATCTCTGTTTCGCAACAACAATGAATACATACCTGCCGGAATGATTGAAATGAGCAGGAAATCAATTGGTAAATTTTATCGTACGCCAGCGAACCTGTATGAAGTAAACATCAAAGACTTCTACATGGCCATTAATCCGGTGATCCAATACGTGGTTTCAAAGGAGAGTGATAACGATGAGCATATTTTTTTAAATACGCGCGGAGTGTCTGTACGGGGAATGATTGCCAACAAGATTGGTTTTGCTGCATACATCACAGACAACCAGGAAAGGGATCCGCTGTATGTGCAAAGATTTGAAGATAAATTTCGTGCCGTACCAGGTGCAGGGTTTTACAAGGATTTTAAAAATGGTGGCTATGATTATTTCGATGCGCGAGGTTATTTCACTTTTAATGTGACAAAATACATTGATGTTGCTTTTGGTTATGATAAAAATTTTATTGGCAACGGCTACCGTAGCCTTTTCCTGAGTGATTTTTCGAATAGTGCATTGTTTTTAAAATTGAATACTCGTATCTGGCGACTTAATTACCAGAACCTTTTCATGGAATTGCATCCATCAGAAATTCCAGGTGGGGATAAACTATTACCGAAAAAATATGCTGCGTTTCACCATCTCGATCTTGCTATTACAAAATGGTTGAATGTTGGTGTATTTGAAGGAGTGGTATTTGGAAGAAAGGATCGATTTGAATTCAGTTATCTCAACCCGGTAATTTTCTATCGATCAATCGAAGCACAGAATGGAAGTTTTGATAATTCCGTTGTGGGTATTGATGCAAAAGCAAATCTTAAGTACCGTGTTCAGTTGTACGGGCAATTATTGCTGGATGAATTCCTGCTTTCAGAAGTTCGTGCTGACAATGGGTGGTGGGGCAATAAAACAGCGTTGCAAATTGGTGCAAAAGCCATCGACCTGTTTGGTGTAAAGAATCTTGACCTGCAACTTGAAGTAAATCGCGTACGTCCATTCACTTATTCTCATCGTGATTCCGTCGGAGGTTATTCTCATTACAACCAGCCGCTGGCTCATCCACTTGGTGCCAATTTTCGCGAAGTGCTTGGTATTCTTCGTTACCAGCCGAAACCAAAATGGATGGCTGAGTTAAAGCTGATCAGGTTCGTACAGGGCGTTGATTCATCTTCACGAAGTTTCGGCGGGAACATCTTACTCCCCAATATTCCTCCATTTAGAATTGGAGACTATGGTTATGCAAATGGTACAGGCCAACGTGCAGAAGCGTTCCTGACTTCTTTTTTAATCTCTTATGAATGGAAAGAAAACTTATTTTTCGAGCTCAGTGCGCTTATGCGTAAATATGAATTGACAACTCTACCTGTTGCAAATATGAATTCAACAATTATTTCGGCGGGTGTGAGGTGGAATATGCATAGGAGATCGTTTGACTTCTGATCGCCGAAGGCGATTGATTACACGGATTAAGACGGATTACACAGATACGCAACTTATTGTTTGTCGGGTCGTTTATTAAATCGAGGTGAGTCTTGTAAACCTTCTTTCTCTTTCTGTTTCTCTTTCTCTGGATGATTACACGGATACGTTTCTGATGTTGGTGGGTCGTTTATTATATCGAAGTGAGATTTAAGAATACCTTCTTTCTGTTTTTGCTTGTAGGGTCTATCAAATTAAAAAACTCTTCGAAACCAGTAAGGCAAATCAAAAATCAAAAATCCAAAATCAAAAATTGCCTCATCCTTCGAGGTGGATCGAAAACACAATCATCCTCGATTGTATTTTATCGAGTACTGAAGAGTATTTCAGCTTTTCATCGCGGCTGTGGATGTTGCCGAGTCCGTTGCTGATCTTTATTTCAGGAGAGAATATAAAACTGGGAAAATAAAAATTGAATCCCATGCCAGCTTCAATACCATAATCGAATTTCTGGATTTTTACAAGTTCTTCCGCTTTACGTGCGCGTGCATTTGATGCTAGATCGATATCTGCTTTCACGCCACCAAGCATGTATACACGAAAATTATTAATGCGGTCAGAACGAAATTTCAATTGAAAAGGAAATGTAACGATTACTGATTCTACTTTTTTAGTTACATCAGTTCCAAGATCCACTTCAGGATATTTCAATTTGTAAAAAAGATTTCGCTCTGTAAACATGAGCTGCGGATTGAAGCGAAATTCAAATCGGTGATTAATTCTTGCAGTGGCGAGAAGGCCCAATGAAAATCCACCTGAGTTGATTGGTTCAGCTACAAAGATGCTGTCGTCCTGTAAGAAGCGTGAATGTTGTTCTGTTTGAAAACGTGCGAGGTTACCACCAAGCGTAATACCGAAATAATAAGGTTTGACATCATGATCTGATAAATGCAGATCCTGTGCAGCCGCATGCAATGCCACAATCATCCCAATGATCATCAGCCAGCCAGTCTTCATCCTTTTATTCCGCAATAAATGCAGCATATTCCGAGGCTTAATGGTTTAAATTCAGTATCGATAAATCCTACCTTTTTCAAAATGCTCGTAAACGCTTCTCTTTCCGGGAACACATTAGCCGAGGCATTCAGGTATTGATAGGCTTTTTTGTTCTTCGTAAACCATCGTGCCACCTCGGGCGCAATGATCCCACAATACAAATTATACAAGGACCTGACTGCAGTATTTTTTGGTTTGGAAAATTCCAGCACCACTATTGGTGCTCCCGTCTTCAGAACCCGGTGTATTTCCCGTAACCCCTTTTCCAGGTTCTCAAAATTCCTCACTCCGAAAGCCACTGTTACCGCATCAAACGCCTGTTCGGGCTGATTTATTGTCTCGCTATCGCCTTGATGTAATTGGATTATGTTCGTAAGTCCTTCTTTTTCAATTTTTTGCTTTCCAACTGCTATCATTTGCGTGGAAAGATCAATCCCAATCACTTTTTGAGGGTTTAAAAGCTTCACTGCAAGGATGGCCATATCACCTGTACCCGTTGCAACATCCAGTATAATTCGGGGATTATATTTTTTAAGCCTACGCAGGGCTTTTTTTCGCCATGATATATCGATCCCGGCAGACAGGAACCTGTTCATGAAATCGTACTTGCCGGCAATTGAATTGAACATGCCGGTGACCTGCTGCTTTTTGGAAACATTGGACTTTTTATCGGGAACCACATTATCATGGGGGAGTGCCATCTTGCAAAAGTACATGTAGAAAGGTCCAAGGTCCAGGGTCGAAGGTCCAGGGAAGGTCCAATATTCAGTTAAGATTCAAGACTCAACATTACATATTCAAGGATGACAAGGTTCGAGAATGTTCAATATTCAATGCTAAATGTTCAATATTCACGATGCTTCGTAAGGTGGATTAAGTGAGCATTGAACATTGAGCATTGAACATTGAATATTAGTCTAGCTTCTTTCCAACATCTTTGTATCATGGTAATCATTTCCGCAGAATATGTGATCAGTTCGCCTTCGGTAGACAAAGCACCACCACCTGACAGGCCTGAGTACGCTTTTCTTGGAAGGAGTAATGTGGGAAAGTCTTCATTGATCAATATGATTTGTGATCGGAAACACCTGGCCAAGACTTCGGGTACTCCTGGTAAAACGCAATTGATTAATCATTTTGATATTGTTTCGGGCAACCATGAGAAGTGGTATCTCGTTGATTTACCAGGATATGGTTTTGCGAAGGTTTCCCAGTCCCAGCGTAAGAGCTGGCAAAAAATGATTGGAGATTATATCACAAAGCGGGAAAACCTTGTAAATCTGTTCCTGCTCATTGACAGCCGGCATGAACCGCAGCAACTGGATATTGATTTTGTAAATAAGCTTGGAAAAGATTCAGTTCCTTTTGCATTAGTCTTTACAAAAACAGATAAGATCACGCAAAAAGAAGCTGCAGCAAATGTTCGGAAATTTTTGGATGAATTGTCGAGGTTTTGGGAAACGCTACCACTGCATTTTGTGACATCAGCGCTAAAAAGGACCGGAAGAAAACAATTGCTTGATTTTATAAGCAATATGAATAAGGAGGTTGCTGAACCCATCCGTCAACAATATTTCAACCGTCCAAGAGAGCAAAAAAACCCATTGGATAAGCCTAATGTTTGAGAGCTTTATTGTGTTTTGATTAAATTGCAGTCGAATAAGTTTATGAAAAGGATTTTAAACGAGCGCAATGTAGTTTCTGCCCTGTTTGTTTTAGTGATCATCACTTTCGCATTTGCTGAAAGAGATACTGAAAAGCTCGAAGAATTATACACTCCAATTACCGCCAAAAGTTTTTATAAAGCTCCTGTTGAGAGAGCAGAAGTAAAGATGGAGGTGACTGTTGCTTTTAGGCCCCACTAAAATTTCTAGATTTCAACTATTTCAAGATTTCAAAATTTGCTTCGGAAGATGCAAAAGGGTGGCGATAGAGATTCGCTGCCGGGTTTCCGGCAGATAGTGAGCGGGAAAATTTGATCAGTTAACGATCTTGTTTGCACAACTGCTGCTGGCGAAAGCTTCTGGTTTGGCTTTAAAAGCAAAGCCCATCCCGAGAATATATCCCATTGCTTCCTTCAGTGCATCATTGCTCTTGAAATGCGGGTTGGTGTTGATGTCCGCATGCACTTCCATATCCACGTTATAAATCGTAAACAGGTTGCAGAGTTCATAGGCAATTTCGATGCTCTTCGCAACTTCCATCAGCATACGTTCTTTGATCGTATACTGCTGGCGTGTTTTTTCATTATGGATAAACATGAATCCTCCGTGTCCCTCGCGCAGAAATACAATTACCGTTGCAAATTCAGTCTCCTTTCCCTTTACCTGTGAATCAGTACCGATACAAACTTTCAGTTTGTATCCTGCAGCGGTTTCACGTTTGATTGCGTTTTCTACGGCCGTGTAAATTGGAAGATCGATGGTATCCCCATTGAATTTTCTCCAACGCATATAAAAAGAGGTTTTTCTAAGTTACTAGAAAAACCTCTGATTAACAAACGGATACGGATGGCGGATCTGTTAAGAGAATGGAGCTGCTATGGGATTAAAAATTTTTCTGCAATTATTGACGTCGAATTATTGAACCTGATTACATGCATTCCGGGAGATGATTTAAATGGAATGTTTGTGATTCCCTGTTGTAATCTGCCTCTCATTACAATTCTTGCATTCGCATCATAAATCACATAATCAAATTCACCTGGACTGCTGATACTTAAAGAATTTGTTTGAAGGATTGTATTTACAAGTTTTGGCCTCTCCGTTACTCCGGTTTGCCTTATTGAAACCATGTTGGAGTACATTTCTTTGTTGTTATCGAAAAGGACTTTCAATCGATAAACAAGGTTACCTGACGTAAATGGAATGTAATTAAA
>CAZCKF010000070.1:0-4772 GCA_964499155.1 uncultured Chitinophagaceae bacterium | reverse complement strand
TGTTTCACTACTTGCTCATCAGCATCAATGATCCAGCTTAACTGGTGGCGATTATTTATGTTGATACCTTTTAATTCAAGTTTTCTCACTGGCAACACTGCCTGGGGTGTAAATGTTCCATTTAATGCATAGGAACCAAGACTTCCATATTCTGGTGCGAACTGGTTTCCTTTTCCATCTGCACGCAAATAATAGGTTCCGGCATTTAAAATGGTATCGAGTACAAGGCCGAGGAGATTACCAGGATTGTATGTGGCAACAACCACCTGTGCACTGTTGATCAATTGTATTTGAAGATCCACGTCAGAACCAGCATTTCCACTTCCTACATTATAAGGAACTGCATCAAGTTTAAATTGTCCTGTTGCAGGCATTGAAAAAGTAAAAAGATCTTTATCATCGTTGCGTTCAATAATTCCGCTAACGCTGAAAATATTGTTTACAAAATTTCCTGCAGTTGCAGTGGATGCAACATCAGTATGATCGTCATTCCTGAAAGAAAAACCATTGGCTGCACTTGTAATTACGGCCAGGTCATTTTGCAGCGAATTACAACCCATTGGATTAGGGCCATTGTGCCATAGAGTAAAATTCTGGTAATAACCAACTCCCATGATAGGTGCCCATCCGATTTCACCAGAACCCTGGCCATAATGATAATCTGAAATTTTATTACAGTTGGCATCGTAGTTACTCTGGTGACGAAGCCCAAGTGTATGGCCAACTTCATGCGAGCCAGCTTCTGAAATATTTTTTACGTTGTAGTTGTGCAGCGCTGTGAAGATCCAGCATGGCGTATCGTCGCCCCAACTGAATGAATTTACATAAGCAACACCACCTGCAGATCCATACCATGATGATGTAATCGTAAAGATGGCACGCATCCTGCGATTCAATGGTGCAGCGAGAAATTTTGTTGAATCTGTTGTCACATTCACATTGAATGGACGATAGTCTTCAGCAATGCGGTTGAACACTGTTGTGATTTGTTCCGCCGACATGTTCGATCCTTCTGCCACAATGGGACCATTGTAATTCCATCCTGTCCCGGTAACAGTGTGTCCATCAAAATCAAGAAAAATAGTTGCGCTGGCAGAGGGTAAACTGCTCAACTGTGGCACCTGTGCGTGGGTGCTCGTGGTGAAGAAGATGAACATGGTGGGTATCCATGTTTTAAATAGGTTTTTCATAACTAAGGTTTGCCTGGGTTGGATTTTAATACAGGATATGGATTAAAAAAATGTTCGGTTATTCATTCATCATTTCATAGAAATCTCTTTTTTGCAAATAGTACTGACCATTTTCATTTACAATCTCATATCCATCGCCATGCATCATGCTGATAATTCTTCCTTTCCAGATAATAGTTCCATCCTGGTTTACCACTTTTGTAAATGAAAAGCATGCACCTTCCCTGTTTGAACTACGAATAACACTGCTTTGTACGCTGTTGTTGAATTTGTTTGCAGCCGAAACAATCTGGCCTTGCAACACAAATTGGTTACCTAATTGAATGGCTGCACCCTGGCCAATGGGTTTGTTCAGGAAACTTTCAAGTGCAGAAGTCTGTACAGGAAGTCTCTCAGGCAAATCCTGGAAAAGTTTGGGCTTATCAACGGGTTCATTTACGGGGGAATTCTGCGCAGCAGAAACGAGACAGATCAAAGTGAATAGCAGGGTAATACTGCCGGATTGCAGGTTTTTCATTGGATAATCTTTTAAGTTAACTCAATAACTTTTTGGACAATAGGATTTAGTTACACTGTTTTCAGTATAGGGACGGGAACACAATATTTATAATTTATTTTTTACTTGCAAGTGTGAGTTGCAGAAAAATAAAAGATTAAGAAGTTACACTCAGTGGGAGAGGGGTTTTACTGCGGAGAAATACTATTTAGTTGGAGGTTGGAATGGTTGGAACGGTTGGAATGGTTGGAATGGTTGGAATGGTTGGAATAGTTGGAGGTTCTTAAACTTGAAAGCGTCTGATGTTTAGTTAGAAGTTAGAGGTTAGAGGTTCTTTAGTTCGATGATTTCCTTCCTGTCTAATAACGGTTTATTGGGAAGGGTTTATAATAAAACGTAAAATCATTTCTAGTGACACGAGAATATTTACACATCGAAACCTGGAAACAATTCCCGTTAATTCGTCTTAATTCGTGTAATTCGCGTTTATAAAAATCATTTTGGGTGATACAAGCATAATAACACTTCGAAACCTGTAAAGCAAATCCAAAATCCAAAATCAAAAATCAAAAATCTTCCTAGTATTGTCCTGTTGACAACATCACCAACGTACATGCCGGCAATATTTCAATATTATTTTCCTGTGCCAGTTTGAATAGCTCGGGGTTTTCAGTGCCGGGATTGAATATGATTCGTTTGGGTTTGAGAGAAAGAATGTAATCGTAATATGGTTTTTGATTGGTTGGATTCAGGTACAGAGTTACAGTGTCCACACCATCAAAATGTATTTTGTCCGTTTCAATATTTACTTCACCCACTTTTCCTTTTCTGCGGCCAACAGCAACGACCGGGTGCTGATACGATTGCAATTTGCGCAATGCAAGAAAACTATAACGGGAAGGATTTTCAGACGCGCCGAGTACAAGTGTTTTTTTACCCATGATCTCAAAATTACATACGGATTGAACTGTCAAATTTTTCACATTGCCACTGGAGCCGAAACCTTTGTAAAGGATCCATCCATTACAAAGCATGACACCGGTGGTGTATCAAGGTATGTTGCAAATTCCTTTCCATAAATTTCTGCGGTATGAAGTTGAATATGAGAATGGATACATGGGAAAATCTTCCACGGCACATGCTCAATATAGAATTCGCGGGTTTGTCCGGCATTAAGCCGTGTATAGCCAAAATAGTGATCTGAGATAAAATGTTCGATCGATTCCTCACCACAATCACAGGCATCACACCTGGAATCAATACGCAATTCATTCCATTTGTTGTTAATACAGAATTCGTATTGAGTTGTCATGAAATCTTTTTTTGATGTAAAGAACTTCATGGAAGCTGTCGCAAAATTTTCACGGTACAGCATTTTTGCTGTAAGGCCAATGAGAAAATGAGGAGCGATTTCTTTGATAAATACAACACCTTTACGCCAACTCTTGTTCACTTTTCTTTTTACATAAAATCGAAGATTTACTTCAGGAAATGTTCGGAAACTCGGTGAAGGAATTCCAAATATCCTGGGTTCAGAAAAAGTAAACCCTACAATACTCATGAGTAACTGGTTGTTCCAGTAATTAAAATCCGTTCCGCTTGGTAAAAATGGTTTAAGCAGGTTTTCATCAGAGTCAAAATTAAAAACGGCCAGGTTGGTCCATTTCGCAGAAAGCAGGGGTTTCATACGATCAGATTAAATGATAAGCAGAGCGTGGTAAGGATGACACAATTTGTTTCACAGCATCTTCCGCAGTTTCATATTTGAATTGAAATCCTCCACGTAAAATTTTTGAAGGCACCACCCATCGACTTTTGAGCAATAATTCAGTTTCTGTTCCAATAATTTTTGCTCCGGCTTCCAGCAACAGGGCAGGAGCAGGGATGCCTATTTTATTTCCGGTGACGTGCCTTAATGTTTTTAAGAATTGTTTATTGGTAACAGGATACGGAGCAGCAGCATTATAGATCCCATTGCTGTTTTTATTTTCCACAAACCAATCGATCATTCTCGACACATCCTCCATATGGATCCAGCTAAACATTTGTCTGCCGTTACCATGATATCCACCGAATCCAAATTTGCATAGGTTGAGCATGGGGACCATGGCACCTCCTTTACCGAGGACGATCGTAATGCGCAATGCAATTTTTCTGCAGCTTACATCTTCGTTAAAAAAAGCCTCTTCCCATTTTTTACATACATAAACGGAAAAGTCTCGGTTGAGCTGATCAATTTTTTGTTCGGGATTTTTATCAAACAGTTTAGCGTTGATTTTTTTCAGTTTAAATCTCAATACATCTATTAAATTGAATGGCATGTTATCTTTTTTCCATTCACTTATTGCTGTAGAATTTTCATCATTCGGAGTGTGTAAACTGTTTTTATAAATTGTAGCTGATGCAGCATTGATCCATAATTCTGGTGGGTTTTTACATTTTCTTATTGCTTCTCCCAACACCTTTGTTGCATTCACCCTGCTGTCAATGATTTCCTTTTTTTGTTTTACATGGTAACGACAGTTCACGGACTTACCTGTGAGGTTGATTAGTACATCAGCACCTTCCAACTCCCGTACCCATGAGTCATTGATGGTTTTTGCATCCCATTGTATGTATCGTGTGTTGAAGTTTTCGTTGGTGAATTCTTTTTTTGCAGAGCGGGACAGGATGATGATCTCGTTATCGCCTCCGAAATATTTTACCAATTCCTGTCCAATATATCCCGATCCTCCAGCCAGTATGATCTTTTTATTTTTCATCTCAGTATTTTGTTTTGGTTAATCCGCTCAATTCATTTCTCAATTCAAGTCTTCTGATCAGCTTCCGGTACATGATGAGATAAAATGTTGCAATGATGGGGGACAGTATCATCCCGATTATAAATAGGAAATATGGCAGGTTCATCAACATGAATGCAGATATTAATACCAGTAAGATGCATGCGGTTGAGGAGATCCAGTAATAGTGGATCCAGGTGTCCAATCCATTTTTCATAAATTTTCTTGTGTTAAATGCTGCACTCAGTATTTGCCAACAACCCAGAACAAACCAACCTGCAAAAAAGATCACTAATTCATCCAAAA